>URUI01000012.1 GCA_900551015.1 uncultured Collinsella sp. | reverse complement strand
CCTAACAGAACAAGACAAAAACAAGCTGCTGCCGGAACAAAATGCCGGAATTGCATGCTTTTTTCTACGGCGAAAGCAAGAAAATGCCTGGAAAACGGTTGCGGCAATATTTCTCGGAAATTGATCAATGTTGCGCAACAACGTCGCGGCTATTGTTGAGAACATAGACGTGTAAGGTTTGAAGGCGTGCGACGCCTTAGGAAAAGGAGAAGTTGATGTTCTGTCCCACTTGCGGCTCTCCCATTTCGGATGATGCCAAATTCTGCCCTGTTTGCGGATCCGCCGTTGGTGCCGCTTCTGCCGCTGCGGCCCCGCAGCCCCAGCCCGCTCCGGCCCAGACTATTCAGCCCGCGCCCCAGCCTCAGCAGCAGTACACCGGTCAGTACGCCCAACAGTCCGCATCCGCTCCGATGGACTATGGCCCCGTCAAGGCTGACCGCAGCCTGATCGGCTGGCTGCTGCTCTCTCTTGTGACCTGCGGTATCTATTCGTTCTACTTCCTGTATTGCTTGGCCCGCGACATCAATGTCATGTGCCAGGACGACGGCGATTCCACGCCGGGTCTGGCGGCATTCATTCTGCTGTCGTTTGTGACCTGCGGCTTCTACGCGTACTACTGGTATTACAAGATTGGCAACCGCCTGCAGGCCAACGCTCCTCGCTACGGCCTGGTGTTCCAGGAAAACGGCACCACCGTTCTTCTGTGGCAGATCATCGGCGTGCTGCTGTGTGGTCTTGGCCCCATCTTTGCCATGAATATCATCATCAATAATACCAATGCCATGGCAACGGCTTACAACATCCGTCTTGGCGCTCGTGCCTAAAAATAAAGGCGGCGTGAACAGCTCCCAGGGACATAGGGGCATGGCGGAGCTTCTTCGCCGCGCCCTTTCTTGCACCGGCGCGCTCCTTGTCGCCTGGCTCGCGCTTTATTTGCTCGACATCGGCTGCATCTTTCGATTGATGACGGGCATTCCCTGTCCGGGATGCGGCATGACGCGGGCGTGGCTGGCAGCGCTGCGTCTCGATTTTGCAGCGGCGTTCGCCTATCATCCGCTGTTTTGGATGGTGCCGATTGCGTTTGTGCTCGCGTTCGTGCGCGAGGAGGGGGTATCGAGCAAGCTAAAGCGCGGTATCGACATTGCGGTCACCGTGTTGTGCGTGCTGGTCGTCGCCGTGTGGATCGTGCGCCTTATCAACCCGGCAGACGCGGGCCTGCTCTTTGGTGGTCACGCTCCCGCCGGAGTTCCCGTCGACATCATCCACCTCGAACAACCGCGATGGCTTGCCTCCTAAGCGCTTGCCTGTCGTGACGGGGGATGAGCTAAAAAAGCTACCGGCACATAAGCGGGGGCGAACGCCGAAGTAGCGTCCGCCCCCGCTTTGTTATAGCCGGATGGCTGTGGGCGCGCGACGACTACTCGTCGCGCTTCTCCTCGCGGCGGGCGGCAGCCCGCGCATCATGGATGCCCTTGATAGCGGCATGGCGGGCGGTGCGGGCATCGTGCATGGCGTCGCGCGCCTCAGCGGCCGTTGCCTTGGCAGAACGCAGTTTGGCGGCCAAGTCGGGGTTGGTTTCGGCAACCGCGGTGATCGTGGGGCCGTCGAGCTCCTCTTGCGTGGGCTCGGCCAAAAAGTCGATGGCATACTGGGCGGCTACCATGGAACCCTTGGCCAGTACCGACTCGTCAATCTTGTAGAAGCAAGAATGTTGGGCGTACGTGGCGCCAATCTGGGGGTTGCGCGTGCCAACAAAGGCAAGCACGCCCGGTACGCGGCGCAGATACTCCGAGAAGTCCTCGCCCGAAAGCGTGCCGCGGTAATGGCCTTCGCCGGCCGCACCCAGGCACTTGACCACGGCCTGACGACAACGCTCGCTCGAGGCGGCGTCGTTTTCGACCTTATAGTTGGCGATGGTGTAGTCGGTAAGTTCGGCCTCGGCGCCCAGGGCCGCCGCAGTGTGCTCTACGATGCGGCGCATGAGCTCGGGCATTTCCTCGTGCGTCGAATCGCCGTAGGTGCGCACCGTGCCGGCGAGGTAGGCGGTGCCGGCGATGACATTGCGTGCGGTGCCGCCGTGCAGCTCGCCGACAGTGATGACAGCAGGCTCGTAGGGGCTGATTTCGCGTGAGACGATGGTCTGCAGGGCGTTGACAATCTCTGCCGCCACCATAACGGCGTCGTGGCCGCGCTGGGGCATGGCGCCGTGGCATGAGGTACCGCGAACATCGATGCGGAACCAGTCGGTATTGGCCATGCGCGGGCCGGGCTCGCAGCTCACAGTGCCGGCATCGACCTCGCTCCAAATGTGCGCGGCGTAGGTGCCGTCGACGCCGTCGAGCACACCCGTGCCGATCATGAGTTTTGCGCCCTGGCCGTTTTCCTCACTGGGCTGGAAGACGATGCGGATCTCGCCGTGGATGTCGTCGGTCATATGGCGCAGGATTTGCAGCGTGCCGAGCATCATGGCGATATGGCAGTCGTGACCGCAGGCGTGCATGCAACCCTCGTTGACGCTGGCGAACTCCTCGCCGGTCTGCTCGGTGACGGGCAGGGCGTCGATATCGGCGCGCAGCAGGATACGGCGGCGCGGCGTGCCGTCCTCGCGATAGGCGTCGGGCGCGGTGCCGCGAAGCGTTGCCACCAAGCCTGTCTTGAGCGGACGCTCGTAGGGGATATTCATGGCGTCGAGCTGGTTGGCGATGTCGGAGGTCGTGCGCTCCTCGGCAAGGCTCAGCTCCGGGTGCTTATGGAAGTGCCGGCGCTGCTTGATGATATAGGGCTCAAACTCGGCGGCGATATCTCGGATGGCCACGGTGACCTCGTCTGCCGCGCGAACCTCGGTTGTCGCCATAATCTGCTGTGCCTTGGTCTTCGTCATGGTCGATTTGCTCCTTGCTGGGTCGATCGCAAAATCATACAGGCTCATTCAAGTATGCCACCTGCCGCTAGGGCTGGTAAAGTTGCCATTTGCCGCTTGGGGTTTTGTTGCAAGGGCGGGGGAGTACACTCGGGGTTGTTGAATTTCCTGCCAGAGATGGGGATGCCCATGCAGCATATCGATCGGATTATCCACTCCAAGAACGTTTTTACCGCGCAAGACGGCATCGATGCCGCCCGCGAGCTGGCGATTGCCATTGCAGGCGATCGCATCGTCGCGGTCGGTGCGCCCGATGACGTGATTGCCGCCGCCCCTGCCGCCGTGCCAGTTGTCGACTACGGCGAGCAATTCATCTGCCCCGGTTTCCACGATGCGCACCTGCATTTCTTCCATACTTCGGTTGGCTCATCGCCGTACATGCTCATGGATATGGGCACATCCGAGGTGGCATTGGTGCAGCATGCACGAGAGTTTTCCCAGGGCTTGCCCGATGACGCCTGGGTCGTGACCCAGGGCTGGCGCGATTACCGCTGGGATCCGCCCGAGCACCCTACCAAGGCCTCCGTCGACGCCGCCTTCCCCGATCGCCCCTGTGTTATGTATTCGGGCGATGGGCATACCCTGTGGCTCAACAGCCGCGCACTCGAAGCCCTCGGCGTGACGCGCGACAGCGAGCCTCCGGCGGGTGGCAGTTACGACAAAGACTCAAACGGTGAGCTTACGGGTATTGTCCACGAGGCAGCTGCTATGCAGCTGCTGCCGCGCTGCCTGGAGTGGCTGGGCGAGGACCGCATCGCGAGCGCTTACGCCGAGCAGATGAAGCGTATGGCCGAGCAAGGCATCACCTCAATTTGCGATATGTCGCTCATGCCCATGCCGGGCTGCGACTTTATTCGCGACGATGTTTACGACAAGCTGCAGGCCGCCGGCAAGCTGGGCATTCGCGCTCACCTGTTCCCCACGCTGCTGGATGACCAATCGCGCTTGGAAGAACTCCAGACCCGCTACGCGAACAACGCGCTGCTCTCGGCGCCAGGCTTTAAACAGTTCTTCGACGGCGTGTCGAGTGCACATACGGCATATCTCACCGAGCCGTATACCAATCCGCGCTTCCCGGGCGACCGGGGCCGTCTGACGGTTCCTGTCGAGCGCATGCGCAAGTTGGTTCTGGCGGCAGCCGAGCGTGGCCACACCGTGCGCATCCACGTTATCGGCGACGGTGCTATCCATGCTGCGCTCGATATCTTTGAGGAGGCGGCAGAGCTCTACGGTCTGCCGCCGCACGGTCATAACACGCTCGAGCATCTGGAGAATTTGCTGCCTCAGGACATCGATCGTCTGCGCAAGCTCAACGTCGTTGCCTCGAGCCAGCCTTGCCACATCACGCTCGACCCGGGTGGCCCGGAGCGCGATCTGGGCCTGGAGCGCAGCCGCATTATGTGGCCGTTTGCGACCTATAAGCAGCGCGGCATCCGCCAAGCTTTCGGTACCGATAGCCCCATCACAGCCGTTACCAGCATGAACGTGCTCTACACGGCCATCACGCGCCAAGACCCCCGCAGTCACTGGCCTGAGGGCGGCTGGCTCCCCAGCGAGCGCATCGACGCGGCTACGGCTCTGCGCAACTACACCCTGGGCAGCGCCTACGCGGCAGGCGACGAGCGAAACCTCGGCAGCCTGGAGCCCGGCAAATACGCCGACCTGGTAGTCCTGGATCAAAACCCGCTCACCGTTGATCCACAAGAGCTCCAGGCTACCAAGGTTCAGGCCACCTACCTGGCAGGTAACTTAATCTACGAGCGCTAACCCCACATCCCACCCCTCAGTTGCGGTGAAATAGTCCCTAAAATCGGCCTTCAAGCCCAAAACAGGAACTATTCCACCGCAACTTAAAAGAGCGCGTCCCAACAACGTTCCCCTATCTTGTGCATTCCATCCGCATCGCCATTTTGCTGCACTGACTTTTCTGAATGCCGGGCCCGAATGAGTTAACCCAGCTCACGCGTGGCGCCGGAGGGGCGGGATATAAGGTTTATCGCGAGTTCCGCACGAGCCGAAGGCCACTTAATGTGACCTTCGTGCGAGCAGGACTGCCCGAGTAGGAAACCTTATATCCCGCCCTCCGGCGCCACACGGGAGCCACTGCTAAGTTATCCCCCAGTATTCAGAAAATCTAAGTGCCAAAAAATAAGATTTTTTGACTCCGTGTTGTATAACCCGCCATTCGTGGGTACCATTCAACGCGTACGCAAACAAAAAGGGTTAACCCGCGCGGCATGACCGCGCGGCCCACAAAGGAGGAAACAAGCATGTCGTCTTTGAAGCCGCTTGCAGATCGCGTCCTGGTCAAGCCCGACGAGGCCGAGCAGAAGACCGCCTCTGGTCTGTACATCGCCAGCAACGCTCAGGAGAAGCCGCAGCGCGGCACCATCGTTGCCGTTGGCGCCGGCAAGGTCAACGACAAGGGCGAGCGCATCCCCATGGACGTCAAGGTTGGCGACGTTGTCATCTACGGTAAGTTTGGTGGCAACGAGGTCAAGGTCGACGGCGAGAAGTATCTGCTGATGCGCGCCGACGACATCTACGCCGTTGTCGAGGCCTAGTCTCGTCGGAATCTCTGATTCGTCTTTGAACGCGGCCGCCGCATAGGACTCGGAAGCGGCGACGCGAGTCACATTTCTTTTGGAGGATTACCTACCATGGCAAAGAACATTACGTTCAACACCGATGCCCGCGCTAAGCTCGCTAAGGGCGTCAACACTCTGGCCGACGCCGTTACCGTCACCATGGGCCCCAAGGGCCGCTACGTCGCTCTGCAGCGCTCGTTCGGTGCCCCGACCATCACCAACGACGGCGTTTCCGTCGCCAAGGAGATCGAGCTCGAGGACAACATCGAGAACATGGGCGCCCAGCTGGTGAAGGAGGTCGCCACCAAGACCAACGATACCGTGGGTGACGGCACCACCACCGCAACCCTGCTCGCCCAGGCCATCGTCAACGACGGTCTGCGCAACGTCGCCGCTGGCGCCAACCCGCTGGCCATTCGTCGCGGCATCGACAAGGCCGTTAATGCCGCCGTCGCCGAGATGAAGAAGCAGGCCAAGCCGGTCGAGACCAAGGAGCAGATCGCTTCCGTCGGTACCATCTCCGCCGGCGACCCCGAGGTCGGCGAGAAGATCGCCCAGGCCATGGAAGTCGTGGGCAAGGACGGCGTCATCACCGTCGAGGACTCCCAGACCTTTGATATCACCATCGACACCGTCGAGGGCATGCAGTTCGACAAGGGTTACGTCTCGGCGTACTTCGTCACGGACAACGATCGCATGGAGGCCGTGATGAAGGATCCCTACATCCTCATCACCGACCAGAAGATCTCCAACGTCCAGGACATCATGCCTGTTCTCGAGGCTGTCCAGCGCACCGGCAAGGGCCTACTCATTATCGCTGAGGATGTCGAGGGTGAGGCTCTGCCTACCCTCGTCCTCAACAAGATCCGCGGCGCCCTCAACGTCTGCGCCGTCAAGGCCCCGGGCTACGGCGATCGCCGCAAGCGCATGCTCGAGGATATCGCCGTCCTGACCGGCGGTCAGGCTGCCCTCGATGAGCTGGGCGTGAAGGTTGCTGACATCACCGCCGATATGCTCGGTACCGCCAAGTCAGTCACCATCTCCAAGGACAACACCACTATCGTGGGTGGTGCCGGTTCCAAGGAAGCTATCGACGCTCGCATCGCTCAGATCAAGGGCGAGATGGAGAACACCACCTCTGACTTCGACCGTGAGAAGCTCCAGGAGCGCCTGGCCAAGCTCTCCGGTGGCGTTGCCGTCATCAAGGTCGGCGCTGCTACCGAGTCCGAGCTCAAGGAGATCAAGCACCGCGTCGAGGACGCCCTGCAGGCTACCCGCGCTGCTGTCGAGGAGGGCATTGTCGCTGGCGGCGGCGTCGCCTTCATGGACGCTGCGCCTGCGCTCGATGCTGTCGAGATCGACGACCCCGAGGAGAAGATCGGCGTCGACATCGTCAAGAAGGCTCTGACCGCTCCGGTCGCCACCATCGCCAAGAACGCTGGCTTTGAGGGCGCTGTCGTGGTCGACAAGGTTGCCGAGCTGCCCGCCGGCCAGGGTCTCAACTCTGCCAACGGCGAGTGGGGCGACATGATCGAGATGGGCGTCCTCGACCCCGTCAAGGTCAGCCGCGTCACCCTGCAGAACGCTGCTTCTGTCGCCAGCCTGATCCTCATCACCGAGGCCACCGTCTCCGATGTGCCCAAAAACACTCAGCTTGAGGATGCTATCGCTGCTGCTACCGCTGGTCAGCAGGGCGGCGGTATGTACTAAGGCCGACAAGGTCTAGAACTCCCACCGGGAATCCGCAGGGCGTGACGGGGGCTTCTCTCCGGAACGTCCTCGGACATGCAAAGAGGCTCCGCATCGCGCTTCGCGCTGCGGAGCCTCTTTGCGTCCTGCGGAATGTTCCGGAGAGAAGCCCCCGTCACGCCCCCGGATTCCCTGCGTTTACGGCCTTGAGGTCGGCGGGCGGAGGAGGACGTGGTTGTGGGGGATGCGTGTCCCGGTCGCTGTTTCGCGGCTCTGCCGCGAAAGGCGCGCTACTTTGGGGCGGATGGAGGACGTGATTGTTGCGCTAACTTGTCCCTACCGCATTTCTGGAGCGTTTCCCCACCACAAATTACCCTTGGCATACTTGCGCGAACGATTGCTCGTGCTACACTTGCAATTGCTGTTTCAGGGCGGGGTGGAATTCCCCACTGGCGGTAAATCGGGCGGTGTCAAAGGGACGCCGTGGCGCAGGCGAGATTCCTGTGACCGAGCCGATGAGTCCGCGACCCGTGTGTGCGTTGGTTCGCATGCCGGCTGAACTGGTGAGATCCCAGTACCAACGGTTAGAGTCCGGATGAAAGAGGCAGGTGATCTTATGTCTGAACAGTCGCAGCATATCCATTTTGAGAACACGAATAGGTGGAGCACCAAACAGCTCGTTACCATGGCGTTGATGTGCGCCTTGGGCGCCCTGTTTATGTATGTGCAGCTGCCTATCCTTCCCTCGGCGCCGTTTTTGACGTATGACCCGTCGCTGGTGCCGGCGATGGTGTGCGGGTTTGCGTATGGTCCTGGTGCCGGCACCGCTGTTGCCGCTATGGCGATCGTTATCCATGCGCTTACCACGGGCGATTGGGTCGGTGCGCTTATGAACTTGGTTGCCACGCTGGGCTACATTCTGCCTGCGGCTATCGTCTACCAAAAGATGCATACCTATAAGGGTGCCGTTATTGGCCTGGCGCTGGGCGTTGTTGCCGCTACGGCGCTTTCTATGGTCGCAAACCTTACCATTGGTGTTTGGTTCTGGTATGGCTCGGTCGATGTGATCGCCCCGCTCATGATTCCTGCCGTGCTGCCGTTTAACCTCATCAAGACCGTGCTCAACTCGGTGTTGACATTGGCGGTGTACAAGGCGGTCTCCAACCTCATCACACCCAAGAAGGACCAGGTCAAAGGCCGCGCATGATTGAGTGTCGGGGCGTTTCCTTTAGTTATGACGGTGCCACACCGGCGCTCGATGGCATCGATCTGAACATCGAGGATGGCGAGTTTTTCTGCATTCTCGGCGGAAACGGGTCGGGAAAGTCGACGTTTGCCAAGCATTTGAACGCGCTGCTGCAGCCCGATGCGGGAACGGTGCGCGTCAACGGCATGGACGCGTCCGATCTCGAGCTGGTCTACGACATCCGTTCGACTGCGGGCATGGTGTTCCAGAATCCCGACGACCAGCTTGTGGCGACGCTTGTCGAGGACGATGTTGCGTTTGGTCCCGAGAACTTAGGGGTCGAATCGGCCCAGATCGCGCAGCGTGTTCGCGAGGCGCTGAAGGCCGTGGGCCTGGTGGGCTTTGAGCGCCACGAGACCCATGCGCTTTCGGGCGGCCAAAAGCAGCGCGTGGCGCTTGCCGGCGTGCTCGCCATGGAACCGCGCGTGCTCATATTGGACGAGGCGTCCTCGATGCTCGATCCGCGCGGGCGCAAGGGCCTTATGAAGGCCTGCCACGCGCTGCACGAACGCGGTATGACCATCGTGATGATTACGCACTTTATGGAAGAGGCCGCTGAGGCCGATCGCGTTGCCGTCTTCCAAGCGGGCCGCGTTGCCATGCTCGGTGCGCCCGAGGAAATCTTGACGCGGGCGGACGAACTTGCGCAGCTCAACCTGGACATGCCGGAGTCGTGCCGTCTTGGCAGGGCGCTTCGCGCGAAGGGCGTGCCCATTTGCGCACAGGTGCGCGAGGCGGATATGGTCGCCGATATAGCGCAGGCTTATGCCGAGCGGAGTAGGACAGGCATCGCCGGGCGGCCTTTCGCATCCGATCCTCGTATTCCCGACAACGTCTCCTCTGCAATCGATAGCGCAGACGCGCTGGAGCCCGTCATCGAGATTTCGCACCTTTCGTATAGCTATTCGCTGAGCGCCCGCGAGCGTCGCCGTTGGCGCAAGCGCTCAGCCGCCGAGGGCGCATCGAACAAACAGGCCCTCTGGGGCAACGACCCTAGCAGCCCCTGGGCGTTGCGCAATGTGTCGCTAACGGTGCGCCGTGGCGAGTTCCTGGGCCTTGCGGGCCATACCGGTTCGGGTAAGTCGACGCTGGTTCAGCATCTCAACGGCCTGATTCGTCCCCAGGAGGGTTCCGTTTACGCGTTGGGGCTCGACCTGGCAAACAAGAAAGATGCCGCCGCGGTTAAGGCAAAGGTCGGCGTGGTGTTTCAATATCCCGAGCGTCAGCTGTTTGCCGAGACCGTGGCACAGGACGTGGCGTTTGGTCCGCATAACCTTGGCTTGTCACAGGCCGAGGTTGCCCGCCGTGTTGCGTCATCGCTCGCGCGCGTGGGCCTCGACCTGGCCGCGGTGGGCGACAAGAGCCCCTTTGAGCTCTCGGGCGGGCAGCAGCGGCGCGTGGCGTTTGCCGGCGTGCTTGCCATGGAGCCCGAGGTCCTGGTACTCGATGAGCCCATGGCGGGGCTCGATCCGGCGGCACGCAGTGATTTCCTGGAGCTCATCGATCGACTTCACCATGGGGGCCTGACCGTCGTCATGGTCTCACATAGTATGGATGACCTTGCCAATTGCTGCGACCGTATTGTCGTGATGAACGAGGGCGCGGTATTTGCCGAGGGCACGCCCACTCAGGTTTTTGCGCGTGCGGATGAGCTCAAGTCGATCGGCTTGGGTGTTCCCGCTGCCCAGCGCATGGCGCTGGCGCTTGCGGAAGCGGGCGTGCCGCTGCGTTGCGGCGGGCTCTATACGGTTGAGTCGTTGGCCGACGAGTTGGTGGACCTGCTAATCGGTCGCTCGGACGGTCCTTCTAACGTCGCGGACATTGCTAAATCCAAGACGGTCGCGCGAGAGGAGGGCTGCTAATGGAGGCGTTTTCGTTCGGCAGCTACTATCCCGGCGATAGTGCAATCCACCGCCTGGACCCGCGAACTAAGTTGCTCTTGGGCTTTGTGTTTCTGATCACGACACTCACGGTCGGCAGCTTCCGCGGACTGGTTCCGGTCGCTATCTTCGTTGTCCTGATCTATACCGTGTCCCGGGTGCCGGCTCGTCGCGTCCTGTCATCGATGGCGCCGCTGCTGGTGATCGTCGCGGTGGTCGCGGTGCTCAACCTGTTTTCCGACCAGAGCGGGCGCATTCTATGGCAGCTCGGCTTTTTGCAGATAAGCGAGGGCTCGCTGCATTCCGCCGCCTTTATGGCGTGCCGCCTGACCTTGATGATGGCCGGTATGAGCGCCATTACGCTCACCACACCGACGCTCGACCTCACCGCGGGCCTTGAGCGCCTGCTCGCGCCGTTTGCGCGTGTGGGACTTCCTGCGCACGAGCTCGGCATGATTATGGGTATCGCGCTGCGCTTTATGCCGCAGTTTGCCACCGAGATGAAGCAGACGGCCGATGCGCAGGCGAGCCGCGGTGCGCGCGTGACGGGAGGCCCGCTCGGCGGCGTGCGTATGCTCGGCAGCGTGGCGATTCCGCTGTTCACGGGTGTGTTCCGTCATGCCGAAACGCTTTCTGCCGCCATGGATGCCCGTTGCTATCATGGCGAGCAGGGCCGCACGCGTCTGCATGCGCTTGCATTTGGCCGCGGCGATGCGTTGGCGGCGGTGGTGACGGCGTTGCTGCTCATCTGCGTCATCGTCATCAATCTTCAACTTGTTTAGGCGCGATTCGAGCGCAGGAAAGGGGTCCCCATGACCGACAACGACCGCACGGCGCAGCTCGAGCGCGCCTGTTCGTATCTTAGGCGTATTCCGGCGTGGTATCTCGCCACGATTGACGTGACGGACGGACATCAGCCGCGCGTGAGGCCGTTCTCGTTTGCCATGGTCGATGATGGCAAGCTGTGGTTTTGCACCTCGCGCGATAAGGACGTGTGGGCCGAGCTCAGCACGAATCCCAAGTTTGAGGTTTCGGGTTGGAAACCGGGGGAGTGTTGGATTGTGCTGACCGGCGAGGCCGCGCTCGAGGACGACGCGGTCGTGAGCGACCGGGTGCGCCAAGCCGGCTTTAAGCACATGGTGGGCATCGGCGAAGACCACGAGGGCGCCAACGACGGTCGCCTTGCGTTTTTCTCGGTGCGCAACATCGCCGCCCGCTTCTGCGATATCGACGGCAGCGAGGAGCGCCTGGAGCTCTAGCGCGTCTCAAATTAACTACCCATCTCAAAATGGCGAGCGTCAGGAGGAAACATGGACGGATTGAATACGGTGCTGGAGTATCTGACGTCGGTGCCGGCATGGTATTTGGCGACGAGCGTTGACGGACAGCCGCATGTGCGTCCGTTTTCGTTTGCGCAGATCCAGGACGGCAAGTTGTGGTTTGTAACGGCGCGCACCAAAGACGTGTGGCAAGAGCTGCTGCAAAATCAACGCTTTGAGGCCACGAGTTGGTGGCCGGGTCATGGCTGGCTCATCTTGCGCGGGCATGCGGGTCTGGATGACCAGGCCGCTCCCGATATGCGCGAGGCAGGCTGGAAGCACCTGGAGCGCCTAGGCGAGCATTATGAGGGCGCAGGCGACCCCACGCTCGTCTTCTTTAGCGTCGAGGAGCCGGAGGCCTTTATCTGCAACCATGACGAATGGGTGCCGGTCGAGCTCTAAAAGAGTTCTCCCGCCGCCCCCAACAATTTAAATACCCGTCTGTGTCGGGCCCCACATCGCAACGGCACCGCAAGGTGCACCGGGCGATGTGGGGCCCATTGTTATTTGTCAATTCCTTCGCGTGAATGTGTCGGGACTGTTTCAATGCATGAATATGCAAATGATTTGCGTATAAATGCATCTTTTGGTGCTAAAGTTTCAACCCACTTCATAACGACGGCTGCAGGATGCGTATTGGTGCATAACTGCAGACAAGGAGTCTGATATGTCATTAAAGGTTGGAATCGTTGGTGCGGCTGGATATGCCGGCGCCGAGCTCATTCGCCTCGTCCTCGGTCATCCCGAGTTTGAACTTGCTGCCATAACGTCCAACGCCGATGCTGGCCAGCCGTTGTCTGCGGTGTACCCGAGCTTCGCCGGCGTAAGCGATCTTGTCTTCACGACGCATGATGCCCCCGAGCTCAAGAACTGCGACGCGGTCTTTTTGGCCGTGCCGCACACGGCTGCCATGGCACAGGTGCCCGCCCTGCTTGCCGCGGGAGTTTCCTGCATTGACCTTTCGGCCGACTATCGCCTGAGCGATCCGGCCACCTTTGAGGCCTGGTATGCCGCCGAGCACACGGGCCCCGAGCTACTCAAGAGCCGCGCCTTTGGTCTGCCCGAGCTGTTCTGCCAGGATTTGGAGACCGCCGCATCTGACCATGCCGACGGCAAACCCGTGCTGGTCGCCTGCGCCGGTTGCTATCCCACCGCAACGAGCCTTGCCGCCGCGCCTGCCGTGCGCGCTGGCTGGGTTGCCCAGAGCGGCCCCGTGATCGTTGACGCCATCAGCGGCGTGACGGGTGCCGGTAAGTCCTGCAACGCCCGTACGCATTTTTGCAGCGCGGACGAAAACCTGGAGGCCTATGGCGTGGGCAAGCATCGTCACACGCCCGAAATCGAGCAGATCTTGGGCCTAACCGATCGTGTCGTCTTTACCCCGCACCTGGCACCGCTCAAGCGCGGTCTGCTCTCTACGGTGACGATGCCGCTTACGCCGCAGGCTATCGATACCTTGACCCTTGAAGACGTTGTCGACCATTACAAGCAGTTCTACGCCGGTCGCACCTTCGTGCGCGTACTCGATGCCGGCCAGCAGCCCAAGACGGCTTCGGTCGTCGGCACCAACGCCGCCCAGATCGGCCTCGCGCTCAACAAGCGCGCGGGCGTTCTGGTGGCTACGGGCGCCATCGACAATCTGTGCAAGGGTGCAGCAGGCCAGGCGGTCCAGTGCGCCAACATCGTCTTTGGTTTTGACGAGCGACGAGGCTTGCCCACAGTGGCGTGCCCGGTGTAGCACATTCGATTGTTGACGATTTGGTAGTCGGGCATCGAGTGGGGCGCCACTCTTAAGCTGGTCTCACGATTGTGGCCGGCATGGCGCACCAACCGATGCCCATTTTTTGTTTGACATAAGGAGTCGTAAAGACGATGAATGCTGAGCAGTTCGATATCAAGATTCGTGCCGTAGAGGGCGGCGTAACGGCGGCGGCCGGCTTTAAGGCGGCGGGCATCCATGCCGGATTCCGCAAGAATCCCGAGCGCCTGGATTACGCACTCGTCGTGCCCGATAAGCCCTGTCCCGGGGCCGGCGTGTTTACGACCAACCGCTTTTGTGCGGCGCCCGTGCAGGTAAGCCGTGCCAACCTGGGCGGCGCCGACAAGGGCTACGGCGTCATTGCCGGCGTTTCGGTCAACTCTGGCAATGCCAACGCCGCCACGGGTGAGACCGGTCTTGCCTGCGCGCGCGAGACCTGCAACATCGCCTCGCAGGTCATCGGCTGCGAGCCCCAGCAGATTCTGGTCGCCTCCACGGGCGTAATTGGTCAGATTTTGCCGATCGACACGTTTGAGACTGCCGTTCCTGCCGCCTACGAGGCGCTCTCCGCCCACGGTGGCGCCGATGCCGCCCGCGCTATCATGACGACCGACACGCACTCCAAGGAGTATGCCGTGTGTTACCGCAGCGAGGCCGCGGGGCACGCAGGCAATGCCTATACGGTGGGCGGTATGTGCAAGGGCTCGGGCATGATCATGCCCAACATGGCAACCATGATCGCGGTCATCACTACCGATGCCCCCGTCGAGCCGGCGGCGCTCCACGCCCTGTTGCTCTCCACCGTCAAGCAGACCTTCAACAAGGTAACGGTCGATTCCGACACCTCGACTAACGACACCTGCATCATGCTTGCCTCCGGCGCCGCTGCCGCAGATGCCGAGCCTATTGTCGAGGGCTCTGACGCCTTCGACGAGCTGGCCTTTGCCGTGCATGAGGTGTGCGAGAGCCTGGCGCGCAACATCGCCGCAGATGGCGAGGGCGCATCCAAACTCGTGACGGTTAACGTCACCGGCGCCGTGAACGACGAGGAGGCCGATATCGCCGCTCGTGCTGTCGCCAACTCGCCGCTCGTCAAGACCTGCATCGCCGGCCACGACTGCAACTGGGGCCGCGTTGCTATGGCGCTCGGCAAGTGCGGCGTGCAGTTTAACCAAGAAGATGTGTCCATCGACATGATGGGTATGCCCGTCTGCCGTGATGGCCTGACCGTTCCCTTTGACGAGGACGAGGCGCTGCGTCGCTTTGAGGCGCCCGAGATTGTGATCTCGGCAGACCTGGGCGCAGGGGACGCGGCGACCACCGTGTGGACTTGCGACCTCACGCACGAGTACATCTCCATTAACGGCGACTACCGTTCCTAGACTCCCGATGTGCCGCGCGTCCCGCTGCAATCGCGGGCAACGAGGTACGGCGCGATAGCTACACGAAAGACGAGGCAGACTATGAAGCTCGCACGCGACTGTCGCTCGAGCGAATCCAACGAAGTTACCGCGCAGCTGCTGTTCGAGGCGCTGCCATGGATTAAGAACCTGACCGGTAAGACGGTCGTTATCAAGTACGGCGGTGCCGCCATGGTCGACGAGCAGCTGCGCCGTGACGTGATGAGCGACATCGTCCTGCTCAAGATTATCGGCATGCGCCCTGTTATCGTGCACGGTGGCGGCAAGGCCATCAACGAGGCGCTCAGCCACGACGACATCCCCGTCGAGTTTAAGAACGGCCAGCGCGTGACTACGCCTGCCACCATGGATATCGTGCGCGAGGTACTGGGCGGCAAGGTCAACCAGGAGCTGGTCGCTGCCATCAACCAGCACGGCAACCTGGCCGTAGGCGTGTCGGGCAGCGATGCCGGCACGCTTATCGCCGAGCCGCTCGATCCCGAGCTCGGTCGCGTGGGCAAAGTGACGCACGTCAACACCGACTATATCGAGCGTTTGCTCGATAGCGAGTACATCCCCGTCATCGCTACCGTCGCGGCGGGGGAGGACGGCGGCTTCTTCAACATCAATGCCGATACCGCTGCCGGTGCCGTTGCGGCGGCGCTCCACGCGCATAAGGCAATCTTCCTTACCGATGTCGACGGCCTGTACAAGGACTTTAGCGATAAGGATTCGCTCATCTCCAACCTGACGCTCGACGAGGTCAACGAGATGCTCTACGGCGGCGAGGTCGATAAAGGCATGATTCCCAAGCTGCGCGCCGCCGTCGATGCGCTTACCGCTGGCGTGTTCCGAGCCCACATCATCAACGGCACGACGCCGCACTCGCTGCTGCTGGAGCTGCTGACCGATGCTGGCGTCGGTACCGTGATCCACTCCACCGAGACGGCCTACGAGTTCGATACGCATCCGCACCCGCTTTCGACGTTTGCCGCGCGCCTGACCGAGAACCTCGACGAGGTCGAGAAGCTCCAGACGGTTTAGCGTCCTGGCGCCGCATCCTTACACCCATAGCCCGCGCCGCCCCGGCGCTTAACGAAAGGCATCCCATGTCACTTGCGGCTCAACAATCGCTCGAATCCCACTACGTTATGCATACCTTTGGCCGTTCGCCGGTCGAGTTTGTCGAAGGCCACGGCATGAAGCTCACCGGCGACGATGGCCGTGAGTACCTCGACTTCCTTGCTGGCATTGGCGTGTGCAGCTTGGGCCACGGCAACCCGGCAGTGCTTTCCGCGCTTGAGTCGCAGACCAAAAAGCTTCTGCATGTGTCTAACTACTTCTACATCGAGCAGCGTGGCCAGGTCGCGGCGCTGCTGTCCAAGCTCGCCAACGACGATGCGGACGGAGCGCGTGTGCTTGCCGATGCCATTGCCGCCGACGATGAGACCACGGCAGCCGCGCTCGGCGCTCCGACGGCGGGCGAGCAGGTATGGGAGACGTTCTTTGCCAACTCCGGCGCCGAGGCCAATGAGGGTTCGATGAAGCTTGCTCGCCTGTACGCCAAGCGTGCCGGTAACGGTGGCAACACCATCGTGTGCATGCGTGGCGGTTTCCATGGCAGAACGCTCGAGACCATTGCCGCTACCATGCAGGATTGGCTGCAGGATAGCTTCCGTCCGCTGCCGGGTGGCTTTGTGGCCTGCTCGCCCAACGATGTCGACGAACTGCGTTCGATCTTTAAGCAGCTGGGAAGCGAGGTCTGCGCTGTCATGCTCGAGCCGATTCAGGGCGAGAGCGGTGTGCACCCCATGACCGAGGAGTTTATGGCGGCTGCGCGTAACCTGGCACACGAGGTGGGCGCCGTGCTTATCGCCGACGAAGTCCAGTGCGGTCTGTTCCGCTCCGGCAAACCGTTCGCTTACCAGACCTATAGCGTGGAACCCGACATCATGAGTCTTGCCAAGGGCATCGCCGACGGCGTTCCAATGGGCGCCGTGGTGGCGAAGAAAGAGATCGCCGACGTGTTTAAGCCCGGCGATCACGGTTCGACCTTTGGCGGTAGCTGCTTGGCCGTCGCGGCGTGCGCCGCGACGCTCTCCGCGCTTGTGCGCGGCGACTACGCTGAGCATGCCGCCAAGGTGGGTGCCTATATGGAGGCAAAGCTTGCCAAATTACCGCACGTGACCGAGACGCGCGGTCGCGGCTTGATGCTCGGCTGCGATCTGGATGACGCTGCGGGCGATGCGCATGACATTGTTGCCCGAGCGCTGGAGGCTGGTGCCGTGATGAACGCGACCGGAGCTCATACGCTGCGTTTCCTGCCGCCACTCGTGTGCGAAGAGGCCGATGTGGACAGCCTAATCGAGATCCTGGCGGGTGTCTTGGGCTAACGCGGCGCAATAACTCAATTTGGACCGGGTTCCGGACTGCGGACGTGCCCTATGCGACACGATTCAGCGGTCTGGAACCCTTTTTGCCTTAGATTTGCTAAGGCAGGGAGACCTGCTGGTCAAAAAACATCAAATATGAGTACTGTTACCGATTTGGTAGCAGCAATTTTGGACTAATCAGACCAAGTAGCAAGTCGAAATGGCGATGAATGCACGATTCTGGTCCAACTGTTAGTCCTTATAATGGACATATGTTGCGGAACTTAAGCAAATACTATCTTTTTATATGTTGTAACAAAGGTAGCAGTACTCATTTTTGCCATTTTTTGGCCACGGCCTTTGTGACAGACGTGCTGGCGGGTTCGAATCCCTCTGCGATGGGCCCGAAAAAGGAAAGGCCCCCATCGCTGGAGGCCTAACAATTCAGTGGTGGGCGATGAGGGATGTCCGCGTGCGGCTGGCGCCGCCCGCTTCCGCTTCGGGCCTGCGGCCCTCGCGTGCTGCGCTGGAAAACGCTTCGCGTTTCCTCAGCTCCGCACCCTGGCGGGTTCGAATCCCATGAAATGGGCCCAAACAAAAACGGTCCCCTTTCGAGGACCGTTTCCAATTCAATGGTGGGCGATGAGGGATTCGAACCCCCAGCCTTGTGCGTGTAAAGCACCTGCGCTAACCGTTGCGCCAATCGCCCGCAGGGATTGAGTATAGCGGAAACCCTATGCTGTTCACCGCTAATTCATAACGAAACTTACGCGGCGACTTCGGCACCCTTGTCCTCGTCGATAAAGAAGCGCTTGTACCAGATGAGGAACGTCAGCGTGGTATAGATCTTGCGCTGGTTGAGCGCGCGACCCTCAAAGTGATCGTCGAGCAGCTTCATGAGTGCATCGGTATCAAAGAAGTCAGCGGCCCACGGCGCGGTGAAGTATTCCTTGACGTAGTCGTAGTACTTTTGCTCGCGCAGCCAGAACTTGACCGGTACGGGGAAGCCCACTTTCTTGCGCGTTGCCCACTCGTCGGGCAGCGTGCGGTTGGCAGCGTGACGCAGGACGAGCTTGCAGCCTTCTTCGTTAACACGGTAGTTGGCGGGAATGTGCTCGGCAAACTCCATGACCTTCTTGTCCAGGAACGGGACGCGAAGCTCCAGGGAGTGTGCCATGCACATCTTGTCGGCCTTGAGCAGAATGTCGCCCGGCAGCCACATGTTCATATCCAGATACTGTTTCTTGGAAAGCTCGCAGCAGTTGGGAACCTGCTTGTAGTACTCGGCGCACATCTCGGCGGCGTTCTTGCCGGTGTCATAAGCGGGCTTGAGCACCTCGTCGACCTCGGAGGGATCGAACACCTTTGCCTGACCCACATACCAGCGCTCGGGAACCTCGGCGCATTTCGTCAGGAAGTTGTGGCCCTTAAAGTAGGGGAGATGCTGAACGAGTGAGCCCAGGGCGCGGCGCACGCCGAGCGGCACACGCTTCTTAAAGGAGCGCATCTCGGGGGTGTCCTCGTACCACTCATAGCCGGCAAACAGCTCGTCGGCACCCTCGCCCGAAAGGACGACGGTGACCTCCTCGGAAGCCATCTGTGCCAGATAGTACAGCGGCACACTGGACAGGTTCGATTGCGGCTCGTCCATGTGGTACTGGATATCGGGCAGTGCATCGAAGAACTCGTCGGCGGTAATCATCTTGCGCACGTTCTTGATGCCCAGCTTATCGGAAAGCTCGGCAGCGTAGTTGGTCTCGTTGAAGTTCTTGTAATCGAAGCCGACGGAATACGTGGTGTCGGGCATGAGACAGGCGGCAATGTAGCTGGAGTCCACGCCGCCAGAAAGGAACGAGCCCACCTTAACATCGGCGATTCGGTGCGCAGCGACGCTTTCGTGCACGACCTTGTCGCACTCGTCCACGTAATCCTCGAAGGTCTTGGAGTTGTCGTCGGTGAAGTCACAGCTCCAGTAACGCTTGATGTCCATGGTGTTGGTCGTCAGGTCATACGTAAAGCAATGCGCCGGGGCAAGCTTGAACACGCCCTTAAAGAAGGTCTCCTCCGTGGCGGGGAATTGCAGCGTCAGGTAGGGGCGCAGCGCGTCGTGGTTGACAGCCTTCTCAAACTTGGGATGGTCCAGGAAGCTCTTGATCTCGGAGCCAAACAGCAGCGAGCCATCGGATGCCTGGTAGTAATAGAACGGCTTGATACCAAAGATGTCACGAGCGCCAAAGAGTTTGTTCTTGTTCTGGTCGTGAATCACGAATGCGTACATGCCGCGCAGGCGGTTGACCAGGTCCTCGCCCCACTCCTCGTAACCGTGTACCAGGACCTCGGTATCGGCGTTGCAGTGGAAGGCGTAGCCGGCTGCCTCCAGCTCGGCACGAAGCTCCTGGAAGTTGTAGACCTCTCCGTTGAAGACAATCGTGACCTTGCCGTCGTCGCTCGACATAGGCTGAGCTCCAGCTTCGGAAAGATCGAGAATCGAAAGACGACGGAAGCCAAGGGCAACGTTGTCGACGATATGCTGGCCGCCCATATCGGGACCACGGTGGATGATGCGATTCATCATGGCCGTGAGAACCAGCTCACTCTGTTCATCTGTACCGGTAAAACCGACAAAACCGCACATGCAAGATCCTTTCTGCTGACGGCTCAGGTGTACTGCCGCAAGGATTGCGGCAGCTGATGTCAAATAATCTTTACTATCATGCCAATCTTTTGTTTCGTGATAGGGCATAAGCGCCGAGCGAACCGAAAAAACCACGGCCCGATCTTCAGACGAAGCGGCGGGCCGTGGTTGCGAACGCTATGTATGAGCGGTTAGCGCTTGCTGCGCTCGGCGAGACGGTGCTCCACCTTGGTGACGGCGTGGATGAGCGGAATCGTCACGACCAGATAGTAAAGTGCGGCGCAAATGTAGGGCGTAATGTTGCCCGTGGTGGCCGTGAGGTTTTTGGAGAACAGCATGAGCTCCATGACGCCAACGCTCGAAAGCAGCGACGTGTCCTTGTAAAGCATAACGAACTCGCTGGTCATAGTTGGTATAACGCAACGTACGGCCTGCGGGATCACGATGCGCGACATAACTTGGGACCAAGTCATGCCAAGCGAATAGGCAGCTTCCGCTTGACCAGGCGGTACGCTCTCGATGCCGGCACGGAAAATCTCGGCAAGATAGGCCGAGCAGTTGATGGCGAGCACGCCAACGCCGAGCGGCAGATTGGGCACGTTGAGACCGATCATAGGGAACCCAAAGAACGCAATGTAGATCTGCAGGAAGAGCGGGGTTCCGCGCAGGACGTTGATGTATGTCACGGCGATGCCGCGCAGCATACGACTGTGACTGATTTTCATAAAGGCAAACAGCAAGCCGATGGGGATGGCGAGCGGAAAGCCGATGGCGGTCACGGCAAGTGCTATGCCCCAGCCCTTAAAGAGCGAGGCGATTGAGGTGACGATTATCTGCGGCTTGCAGAACATGCCCAAAAACGGGTTGGAGTTCCACGCAGCAACCCAAGGCTGGGCATCGAGCCAGGCGACGATTTCTTGCACCATGGTGCTCTCCGAGACGCTGATGGTGGGGCTCTCGGGAAGATCTCGCTTGCCGCCGTCGACGACATAGCTGCCGGTGACGGCATAGGCACCCGCGTTGCTCGGGAATACGACGTCGGGGACGACAACGCGAATCTGTGAGCCGGCAGCGACGAGGTCGGCGAACTTAATGACGAGCTTTGAGCCGTCCAGCGAGCACGATGCCTTGACGCTCGTCTGGTTCAGTCCGTCGAGCAGCGTGACCTTAGCATCGGTGCTCTCAAACGATCCGCCCTCGGGCAGCTCAAGCTCAATTTGCGAAACGTCGCCCTCGCCGCCACCCGTTGTCGCTTCCCAGGTCAGGCGGGTTGCAATGCCGCCGAGCACGCCGTTGCCGCTGTCTTCGTTTGACTTGGCGGTCGCCGAGGTGACGGCGAGTGAAGCGCCCGTCGCGTCGTCTGAGCTCGAGGCATCCTCGTTATCGGACCCGCTCGTGGGTGCCATGCCAAACCACTTCTCGTACAGTTTGTCATAGGCGCCGGAACTCTTGATCTTGGCAAGGGCATCGTTGATGGCTTGTGTCAGCTCGGGGTTATCTTTAGAGACGGCAATGCCAAACTGCTCGCCCGTCGGAACCTCTTTGATGATCTCCATACCGGTAAAGGAGTTCGAAACCATCCACTGCTCAACGGGCAGATCGCATACGACCGCCTGGCACTGACCGCTCATGACGGCGGTGAAGGCTGCCGTCCAGTCATCAAAGTTGACGGTGGTTGCCTGCGGCAGGTTCTCGATTGCCCACTCCTCGGACGTGGTGCCCGACTGCACGGCAATTTTGACACTCGGTGCGTTGAGGCTATCGACCGTGTCGTATCCAGTGTTCTTTGCAACTGCAACGCCCTGGTTGGAGTCGATATAGGGGTCGGTGAAGTCGACCTCTTCCTTGCGCTCGCCGGTAATCGTGATGTTACATGCGCCGACATCGGTCTTTACACCCTGCTTGACCATGGGGATAATGCCGTCGAACTTTTGCGCCGGCAAGTAGTTGAGCTCCAGACCGAGCTCGTCTGCGATCATGCCCATGAGTTCATAGGTAAAGCCCTGGTCTTTGCCGGAATCGTTGACGTATTCAAACGGGGGTGTGGCCAAGTCACTTGCGACGGTGAGCTTGCCATTCTCGACGAGTGTGTAGGTGCTCGAGGCGTTCTGGGAGGACGAACAGCCGCTCGCGCCGATGATGGTGGCAAGGGCCACAACGACCGTCGCGAAGGCGCAGACGATGTGCCGGGTCAACTGGACATGTGCCGAGTGGTGGCGACGTTCGAAAAGTCGTTTCATCTGGAATCCTTTGCTTGGGCATGATGGGTCGGCATTGTGGGTCAATGAGGCACATCAAGACATTTGGATAAAGAATAGCACCCGGATTTCCTTGTTGTTACGCGGGGTGAACACTGTTGCCATTTATTAACCCACGGTATAGTCCATGCAATTTTTTAGAAGGCTGCAGTGCGCGCAAGGTCAGGTGGCATATTAGGATGGTTGATAATACAGAATGTTTCATCGTTTCTGCCGCGGGACGTCTTTTGCCCTTTAAGGCTGAATTGAGCGAGAGAGGTCTTTGTATGTCGAGTCCGACACAAGAGAAGTTAACTCTGATGCGCTATATAGAGTTGCTCGAGGAAGATGACCTTGTTGTTTCCAAACCGAGCGCTTCGTGCGACCAGCGCATTGAGTTTGCGACTGACGACTCGCGCCAGGTGCGCCCGGGCACGTTGTTTGTCTGCAAGGGCCGCGCGTTTAAGCGCGAGTACCTGCTTTCGGCGATCGCCGATGGCGCCGTGGCCTACGTTTCCGAGATCGATTACGATGTTGATCTACCCGCGGTGATTGTGAGTGATATTCGTCGCACGCTCGCCGTGGTGGCAGATGCCTTTTATGGGCACCCGTCGGGTAAGGTGAAGGTCTGCGCCTTTACAGGCACTAAGGGCAAGTCGACCTGTAGCTTTTATCTGCGCGGCATTCTCGTCAACGAGGCCAAGCTTACGGGCTGTCATCGACCCGCTCTTAATACGGGCATTGAGTTCGACGACGGCATCGAGGCAGGCCCTTCCAAGCTGACGACCCCCGAATCCTTCCTGCTGCAGTCTCGCATCGCACATGCTGCGGAGGCGGGTGCCCCGTGGCTGGTTATGGAGGCATCGAGCCAGGGCCTCAAATACGAGCGCACGGGCAAGATTGCCTTTGAAGTCGGCGCCTTTACCAATATCGGCGAGGATCACATTTCGCCGATTGAGCATCCGACGCTCGAGGATTACTTTGCCAGCAAGCTCATAATCTTCTCGCAGAGCCGTTTTGCCGTGGTCAATCTCGATATGGATAAGGTCGATCGTGTGCTCGAGGCGGCATCTTGTTGCGAACGTACGGTGACGTTCTCCCTGACCGACGAGCGTGCCGACGTGTTTGCGCTGGCGATTCGTAATGGCGACTGCGGCGTGGTGGCAACGGTACGCACGCCCCGCTTTACGCGCGACATTGTGATTCCCACGCCGGTTAAGTTCAATGTGTCCAACGCGCTTGCCGCTATTGCCTGCGCCGAGGCCCTGGGCATTTCAGAAGAGGGTATCGTCCACGGCTTTGAGGGCGTCTTCGTTCCCGGCCGTATGGAGCTCTATCCGTCCGTATCGGGCAAAATCTTGGGCGTCGTCGATTTTGCACATAACGGCATGAGCCTCGAGACGCTCCTGCGCGACTTGCGCGAGAACTATCCCGACCGCGAGCTGGCGGTTGTATTCGGCGCTACGGGCGGTAAGGGTGTCGATCGACGCACCACGATGGGCATCGCCGCTGGCAAGTATGCCGACCGAATCGTGATTACCGAGGATGACCCCGGCCCCGAGGATGTCGAGGATATCTGCGCCGAGATCGCGCGTAACGTTCAAGCGCAGGGAAATGATAACTGGCAAATCGTGACTGATCGCGTTGCCGCTATCGAGACTGCCGTGCGCGAAACCGTCCGTCCTGCCGTGGTCATCGTGACCGGTAAGGGCGAGGAAGAGCGTATGCTGCGCAAGAACGGACCCGAGCCTTGTGAACGCGACGGTTCGATTCTCAAGCGCACCCTTGCGGCGTACGACGCCTAGACCAAGCCCCTTCTACGTAAATGGAGTGACCATGTCCCACAACACCCTGCCGACCGTTGCCGAGCTTTCGGGCGAGATGCGCGAGCGCTTGGCCAAGGTCAAGTACGTCTTTACCGACCTGGATGCCACGATGCTCGCACCCGGCTCGTGCGTGCTGCGCGACAACGACGGCAACCCTTCGACCAAACTCGTCGAGGCCGTCGTGGCGCTCGCTCGCGCTGGTATTCAGGTGGTTCCCACCTCGGGCCGCAACCGTACCATGATCCACGAGGACGCGCGCGTGCTCGGCCTCAACTCCTACATTGGTGAGATGGGCGGCCTGGTTATGTACGACCTCAAGGCCAACGATTGGGAGTATCTGACCGGCGACATGCCTTACGACCCCGTCTGCGGCCTTACTCCGCACCAGGTGATCGAGCAGACCGGCGTGTGCGAGAAGATCCTCGCCCGCTGGCCGCACAAGATCGAGTATCACAACGACATGTCGACCGGCTACAAGTACCGCGAGGTCACCGTCGGCATGCGCGGCGATGTGCCCGACGATGAGGTCCAGGCCATCCTGGACGAGGCCGGCTGCGGTCTGATCTGGGCTTGCAACGGCCATCTGACTCACCTGTCCAAGCCGACGACGCTCGAGCTCGATCGCGTCGAGGACGGTCGCGCCTTCAACATCAACCCCGCGGGCCTCAACAAAGGCGTCGCCATTGCGCGCTTCTGCGAGCACCTGGGGATCGAGCACGAGGAGACGCTCGCACTCGGCGATTCCGAGTCCGACTTCTACATGGCCGATCACGTGGGCACGTTCTGCTTGGTCGAGAATGGCCTGACGAGCGCCGGCGCGCCCGAGTTCTTGGCTGCTTGCGAGAACGCTTTCGTTACGCGTGGCAAAATTGTCGACGGTTGGGCGGCGACGGCAGAGCTGCTGGTCGCGGCGCGTTCGTAGCGCGGCGTCGCTGCACTTGGACATGTCTTTTCGAGAGAGACTGGTGAGGTAATGTCCGATATCGAGAATCCGGCAGGCGACACACGCCCGATTGGCGTGTTCGATTCTGGTTTGGGCGGTCTGACGGTTGCGCGCGCGATTGCGACGGCGCTGCCGCACGAGTCCGTCTACTACTTTGGCGACACCAAGCGCTGCCCCTACGGCACCCGCACCGAGGATGAAGTGCGCTCGTTTGCGTTGCAGGCGGGTCGTTGGCTTTCGAAGCACGACGTCAAGATTATGGTCATCGCCTGCAACACGGCGACCGCTGCGGCCTTGCGTCTGGCCCAGCAGGTGCTCGACGTTCCCGTGATCGGTGTGATCGCGCCGGGTGCCCGTGCGGCAATCAACAGCACGCGTACGCGTCGCGTGGGCGTGCTCGCCACCAACCTCACCATTCGCTCGGGCGCCTACACGCGCGCCATTCAGGATCTAGATGCCGGCGTCGATGTATACGGCTGTCCTGCCTCGAGCTTTGTCGAGGTTGTCGAACACGAGCTCGCCTCGGGTGCACATCTGCAGGAACAGTGGCTTGAGAACGAGGACATCTTTGATACACCTGCCGTGCGTGCGCTGGTGGGTGCCACGGTTGAGCCGCTGCGCGACCACGGTATCGATACCGTGGTGCTCGGCTGTACGCATTTTCCGCTGTTGGTGGGACCTATCCGCCATGCTCTGGGGCCTGGGGTGCGCGTCGTGAGTTCCGCCGAGGAGACCACACGCGAGTTGACCGATATCCTCACGCGCCGCGAGCAGCTGGCGGGCGACGCCGCCGAGCCGCAGCATCGTTTTGCCACGACGGCCGATAACATTGCCGAGTTTGCGGTGGCGGGCAGCTTTATCTTTGGTCAGCCGCTCAAGAGCATCGAACATATCGATATCGACGAACTGAAATAGATGTAAGGCAGCCGCCAAAGCCTTCGCCACATCTTTTGCCGAAAGGATATTTCTATGGAGTACATGCAGGTCAACCGCGCCAACGGCCGCGCCGCCAACGAGTTGCGCCCCGTTAAGCTCACCCGTGGCGTCATGAAGCACGCCCACGGCTCGTGTTTGGCCGAGTTTGGCGACACGCGCGTGTTGTGCGCCGCCACTATCGAGGAGGGCGTGCCGGGCTGGCGAAAGGGAGCTAAGGCCGGCTGGGTGACCGCGGAATACGCCATGCTGCCGACGTCGACCGGCAAGCGCTGCAAGCGCGAGCATGCCAACCGCAAGGGTCGCTCCATGGAGATCGAGCGCCTCATTGGCCGCAGCCTGCGTACCGTCGTCAACATGAAAGCGCTCGGCGAGTACACCGTCACCGTCGACTGCGATGTGATTCAGGCCGATGGCGGTACGCGTACGGCGAGCATCACCGGCGCCTGGGTGGCGCTGCACGACGCCCTCGCCATGTGGGTCGAGGCGGGCAAGATCGAGCGCATCCCGCTTACCGGCCAGGTGGCTGCCATCTCCATGGGCGTTGTCGACGGCAATACGCTGCTTGACCTCGATTATTCCGAGGACAGCCACGCCGAGGTCGACATGAACCTCGTCGCCACCGACACCGGTGAGATGATCGAGCTCCAGGGCACCGGCGAGCAGGCACCCTTCGACCGCAAACGCCTCAACGCCCTGCTCGACCTGGGCGACAAGGGTATCGCCGAGCTCATCGAGCTCCAGCGCCAGGCCCTCGCCTAACCTACCAAAAAGTGACAGGTTTATTTTGGCAGGTTTTATCTGGGAAAACGTCGAAGTATAAGACTGCCGTTGATTGAGAGGGGAGAGGCGGAGGCCCTCGTCGCCCTCGGCGCGGCATTGCTATAGAGACAAGGAGACCACTCATGGCACTTGAGAAGATCGACATCGACACCCTCGACCCGGCGGCGACCATTGTCGTGGCAACGGGCAACGCCCATAAGCTCACCGAGATCGAGGCCATTTTAGGCAAGGTCATGCCCGAGGTTCGCTTTGTGGCGCTCGGCCAGCTGGGCGATTTTGAGGACCCCGAGGAAAACGGCACGACGTTTTTGGAGAACGCCATCATCAAGGCGCAGGCTGCCGTCGAAGAGACGGGGCTCATGGCCATCGCCGACGATTCTGGCTTGGTCGTCGACGCGCTTGACGGCGAGCCGGGCGTGTATAGCGCGCGCTATGCGGGCGTGCACGGAGACGATGCCGCCAACAACGCCAAGCTTCTCGTTAACCTGGAAGGCGTGGCGGACGAGGACCGCACCGCGCGCTTTATGAGCGTCGTTGCGCTTATCGACACGGATGGTCTGGTCACCTATGGCGAGGGCGCCTGCGAGGGCGTTATCGCACACGAGGGCCGCGGCGATCACGGCTTTGGCTATGACCCGCTGTTCCTGCCGGTCGACACGCCGGGCAAGACCATGGCCGAGCTGACGGCGGACGAGAAGAACGCCATCAGCCATCGTTTCCACGCGCTCGAGCATCTGTCCGCCAAACTGACGGGCGAGGAGTAGGCCGTGCGTGCGGTGGTGCAGCGCGTACTCAACGCCGGCGTGACGGTCGACGGCGAGTGCGTGGGCAAAATTGGGCGCGGCTATCTGGTGCTGCTGGGCGTGGGCCACGGCGACACGCGCGCCGAGGCCGACAAGCTGTGGGGCAAGCTCCGCGGGCTGCGTATCAACGAGGACGAGAACGGCAAGACCAATCTGGCGCTTGCCGATGTCGACGGCGAGATGCTCGTGGTGTCGCAGTTCACGCTGTTCGCCGATTGCCGCCACGGCCGCCGCCCATCGTTTACGGATGCCGGCGCCCCCGATGTCGCCAACGAGCTCTACGAGTACTTCCTGACGCTCGTTCGCCAAGATGTCGAACACGTGGCGCACGGCATCTTTGGCGCCGATATGAAAGTCGACTTGGTCAACGACGGCCCATTCACCATCGTCCTCGATACCGACAATCTGTAAGTAGCCAAATTAGCTACTTGCGCGTGGTCGCAACAGGGTGCTATAGTATTAGAGTTTTGTCTATCTTAGGGGTATTATCCCCTTTTTGAATTGCACCTTCTGGAGGCCCTGTTCATGGAAGAGATGGAAGTCAATCACGTCGACGACATCCACGAGAAGCTGACCGATATGGTGGGCGATCGCGTCAAGGTGAAGGCCAACATGGGCCGCACCCGCGTCGTCGAGCGCATGGGCACCATCAAGAGCGTCCACCCCGCCGTCTTTATCGTCGAGGTTGACGAACGTCGCGGCCGCAAGTCGCGTCAGTCCTACCAGTATATCGATGTCCTCACCGGGCAGGTCGAGCTGTTCGACCCCGAGAGCGGCGAGCATATCTTTACCCCGCTCGGCAATCAGCTCGAGGAGCACTAACGGTGACCGATCGGTCCCTGACTCTTTCCGCGCCGGCAAAGATTAACCTCTACCTGGGGGTTCATACCGAGCGCGATGACCGCGGCTACCACAGGGTCGATTCCCTGATGGCAGCCGTCGGTCTTTCCGATTCCGTGACGGTCGCGCCGGCGCAGGCGCAGGCGCTGACCGTCCAGACGGTTCCGGCATCAGATTTTCCCATGCAAAAGAATACGGCGTATCGGGCTGCGGTTGCTATGGCCGAGCATTATGGTCGCGAGGCAAACATCTGCGTGACGATTGAGAAGCGCATTCCATTGTGCGCCGGCTTGGGCGGCCCCTCGACGGATGCGGCCGCGGTCATTGTCGCCTTGGCGGAGCTCTGGGGAATTGATCGCACCGACCCCGCGCTCGACGACATTGCGCGGGGTATTGGTGCTGACGTCCCGTTCTTTTTGCACGCGAGCCCTGCGTTCTACGTAGGTGGGGGAGACGTGCTGGCAACTGAGTATCCCGCGCTGCCCGCAACGCCCGGCGTGTTGGTCAAGCCGCGCGAGGCAAGCGTTTCGACAATTGAAGCCTATCGACGTTTTGACGAGGCTCCGGTGCCTGCAGACAAGCCCGGCGCGATCGCATCTGCCCTTCGCTCGGGAGACGCAGAGGCGGCCTACGCGCTCGTCCACAACAACCTGGGTGCCATTTCCGCACAGATGGAGCCGCAGATTCAAATGGTTCTCGATTGGCTGCGTAAACAGGACGGCACCGTTGCTGTAGATGTGTGCGGATCGGGTGCCTGCTCATTTGCCATTTGCGACACCGCCGCCACGGCCGAAAGGCTTGCCGACGCTGCCCAGCAAAACGGCTGGTGGTCCTGCGCGACGGAGCTCATTCCCAACACGGTTCAAATCGACGCGCCAAAGAAATAAAATTTTCTCTAGCACGCGGCGAAAATCTTTGTTACTATAGTCGAGCTAACGGGTTGTGGCTCAGTTTGGTAGAGCACTGCGTTCGGGACGCAGGGGTCGCTGGTTCAAATCCAGTCAACCCGACCAGAGCATGAGGAGGGACCGCTTCTTGCGGTCCCTTTTTTTAGCTATTGTTGTGATACCGCGATACCCGCGGTATACTCATTCGAGCTTGTCTCGCTGTATTGTGGAGGTCTAAATGTTTGGACTGAGGGCTCCTGAGCTCATCATTATTCTCGTCGTTGTCCTGATTATCTTCGGGCCCAAGAACCTGCCGAAGCTCGGCAAGTCCCTCGGCTCTACCGTCAAGAATATCCGTGAGGGTATGGAGGGCGACGATAAGGCCGAGACCAAGCAGGCCGAGGAGGTCGTGGTCGAGCAGTCCGAGGAGGACAAGGAGATCGCTGAGCTCGAGGCCAAGCTCGCTGCTGCCAAGAAGAAGCAGGCAGAGGACAGCGACGCGGACGCAGAGTAGTCCCATCCCTTTGGGGTGAGCACCTGACCGGCTTGCCCGCAGGCTAGCCGGTCTTTTTCGTTTTGTTGACAGTTGATTGTTTGATCAGAGTTGGGGAGATATCCGTATGGACGCAAGCCAGATCGTACTGACCGCTGAGGGCCGCCAGAAGCTCGTCGAGGAGCTCGCTTGGCGTGAGGGCGATTACGCCAAGGAGATCGTCGAGGACATCAAGGAAGCCCGCGCGTTCGGCGACCTTTCGGAGAACTCCGAGTACGATGCCGCTAAGGACAAGCAGGCCCAGAACGCCGCTCGTATTGCCGAGATCCAGGCCATCCTCGCCAACGCTCAGGTTGCTGCCACCACGGGCGATCTGACCGTCTCCATCGGTTCCACCGTTTCTCTGATTGATCCCAACGGTGAGGTCATGGAAGTCACGCTCGTCGGTACCACCGAGACCAACTCGCTCGAGCACAAGATTTCCAACGAGTCTCCGGTCGGCCACGCCATCATCGGTCACGGCGAGGGCGACTCCGTCGAGGTCGTTACGCCTTCCGGCAAGACTCGCGTCTACACCATCGCCAAGATTGCACGCTAGACCACGGTCCCGCGTAAAGGTATGTTTTCGCTCCCTGGGACCGAATCCTGGGGAGCGTTTTAGTTTGAGGAGCTAACTTATGGCAGAGAACCAGAACGCCGCAGATCAGGCATCGACGCTCAACGACGAGCGCGCCACCCGCCTGGCCAAACGCGCCGCCCTGTTCGAGGCGGGCCAGAACCCCTATCCCGAGCACTCTGAGCTTGAGGACTACGTTGCCGATATCGAGGCTAAGTACGCCGAGCTTGCCGATGGCGAGGACACCGAGGACGTCGTGAAGATCGCCGGCCGTGTGGTCGCCAAGCGCGGTCAGGGCAAGATCATGTTCATCGTCGTACGCGATGCGACTGCCGAGATTCAGCTGTTCTGCCGCATCAACGACATGGACGAGGCCGCCTGGAATACGCTCAAGTCCCTCGACCTGGGCGACATCCTGGGCGTGACCGGCGTGGTTGTGCGCACCCAGCGCGGCCAGCTTTCCGTTGCCCCTAAGAGCGCGACCCTGCTTGCCAAGGCCGTTCGTCCGCTGCCCGAGAAGTTCCACGGTCTTTCCGACAAGGAGACCCGCTATCGCCAGCGCTATGTTGACCTGATCGCCAACGACGACGTTCGCGAGACGTTCCGTAAACGTTCGCAGATTCTCTCCACCTTCCGTCGCTTTATGGAGTCCGACGGCTACATGGAGGTCGAGACCCCCATCCTGCAGACCATCCAGGGCGGCGCTACTGCCAAGCCGTTCATCACGCACTTCAACGCGCTCGATCAGGAGTGCTACCTGCGCATTGCTACCGAGTTGCACCTCAAGCGCTGCATCGTCGGCGGTTTTGAGCGCGTGTTCGAGATCGGCCGTATCTTCCGTAACGAGGGCATGGACCTTACCCACAACCCCGAGTTCACCACGATGGAGGCCTATCGTGCCTTCTCCGACCTCGAGGGCATGAAGGCGCTCGCCCAAGGTGTCATTAAGGCGGCTAACAAGGCCATCGGCAACCCCGAGGTCATCGAGTACCAGGGCCAGACCATCGACCTTTCTGGCGAGTGGGCCAGCCGTCCCATGACCGACATCGTCTCCGACGTGCTCGGCAAACAGGTCACCATCGATACGCCGGTCGAGGAGCTTGCTGCTGCCGCGCGCGAGAAGGGCCTGGAGATTAAGCCCGAGTGGACCGCCGGCAAGATTATCGCCGAGATCTACGATGAGCTGGGCGAGGACACCATCGTCAACCCCACGTTCGTGTGCGATTACCCCATCGAGGTCAGTCCGCTTGCCAAGCGCTTTGAGGACGACCCGCGCCTGACGCACCGCTTTGAGTTGGTTATCGCCGGTCACGAGTACGCCAATGCGTTCTCCGAGCTCAACGACCCGGTCGACCAGGCCGAGCGCTTTGCCGCCCAGATGGCCGAGAAGGCTGGTGGCGACGATGAGGCCATGGAGTATGACGAGGACTACGTGCGCGCCCTCGAGTACGGTATGCCTCCCGCGGGCGGCATTGGCATTGGTATCGACCGCGTGGTCATGCTGCTCACCAACCAGGCTTCTATCCGCGACGTCCTGCTGTTCCCGCACATGAAGCCCGAGAAGGGTTTCCAGTCCGGTGCCGCTGCCGCCAAGGCTGCCGAGGCCGGCAACGCCGCGAGCCCGTTCGTTAAGTCGCTTAAGCCCACGCTCGATTACTCCAAGATCGCCGTTGAGCCGCTGTTCGAGGAGTTCGTCGACTTCGATACCTTCTCCAAGAGCGATTTCCGCGCTGTGAAGGTCAAGGCATGCGAGGCCGTCAAGAAGTCCAAGAAGCTGCTGAACTTTTCGCTCGACGACGGCACCGGCACGGACCGCACCATCCTCTCCGGCATTCACGAGTACTACGAGCCCGAGGACCTGGTCGGCAAGACTCTGCTCGCCATCACCAACCTGCCTCCGCGCAAGATGATGGGTATTCCCAGCTGCGGCATGCTCATCAGCGCTATCCACGAGGAGGAGGGCGAGGAGCGTCTCAATCTGATCCAGCTCGACGCTTCCATCCCCGCCGGCGCAAAGATGTACTAACTAGTTACGCGGTTCTACGAACCGCGTAACGGCTCGACGCTGCGCGGGCCGCATTTGGACAATCTGACGTTCAACTTCAAGGGCGCGACCAGAAGGTCAGCGCCCTTTCGTTTCACGTCACCTTGTCTCAAATGCGACCCGCTCGCTGACTTATGCTCAACCTGCGGCGCCATTTTGCTTGAAGGCACCTTGCTCGCTCTGGCGGGCTTTCGCTGTCCGTCCTCTACCTGTGGCGTTGCCCTGGTTGGCACTTAGGGACGTTCCTCTTGTGCCGGCACTTGGGGACGGTCCTAGCCGCCTGGGGTCTACCGGTGCATTGGGGGTTTACGCCTTCCATGCATGACAGTCGTCTGTTTTATGTTTCCTTTAGCCGTTGCTGCCTAGGATGGGGGTTAGTCGGTAGGAAGGGAGCGTCTATATGGACGACGCGAGCGAGCGTGCAATCGAAGAGGACATGCTCGATCAGTTCAATTACTTTGACGATGAGGATGAGGAGCTAATCGATCGTCGCGAGCCGGCATCGCTTGACTCATTTGATCTGGTCGATGAAGAGGCTGATGAGGTTGAGGTCGGATCAGCGGAGCCCCCACAGCTTTCGCGCCTTGACTCGCTGCTTTCGAGAGCCCCTATGCACCACGGCGTTCGTGCCGGCGCGCTCCATATGAAAACTGACTGGCACCAGATCGTGACGGCAGGCGATGAGCTTGCCGTCGATGCGCCGCTCACTGATAAGTCATCCATCATCTGCCGCACCGGCATGCTTATGCTGGCAAGCGGAACAGGTGCCTGGCGCGTGCGCGATACCATGAATCGTGTTGCCGCTGTGCTCGGCGTCACGATTCACGTCGACCTGAGTCTTCTGTCGTTTGAGTGCACCTGCATCGAAGATGGCCACTGCTTTAACGAGGTTGTCAGCCTGCCCACAACGGGAGTCAATACTCATCGCATTTGGATGATGGAGAGCTTCTTAAAGGAAATCGAGACGTATGGGCGCCGGTTTACCGTGCACGAATACCACGAGATGCTCAGGACCGTTGAGAGCTCAAAGCCCGATTACTCTCCCTGGCAACAGGGCCTTGCGGCAGCCTGTGCTTGCGGCGCCTTCGTCTTTTTGCTCGGCGGCGGCCCTATCGAGATGGCCTGCGCATTTGTGGGCGCTGGTGTCGGCAACTTTGCTCGCTCCCATATTCTCAAGCAGGGTCTTGGCCAGTTTAGCGCGCTGACGACGGGCGTTGCGCTCGCTTGCGTTTCGTATCTGCTGGCATTGCTCGGCCTTGGCCAGGTCGTACCGGGGGCAATGTCGCACCAAGAAGGCTATATCGGCGCCATGCTCTTTGTGATTCCCGGCTTTCCCCTCATTACGGCAGGCCTCGACATCGCTAAGCTCGACATGCGAAGCGGCATCGAGCGTCTTTCGTATGCTGTGTCGATTATTGTGATGGCGACCCTCGTAGGCTGGATGGTTGCCGAGTGTGTGGGACTGGCGCCGGATGACTTCGCCCCGCTTGGTCTCTCACCGCTGGCTCTTACGCTCTTGCGCATGCTGATGAGCTTTATCGGCGTATTTGGCTTCTCGGTTATGTTCAACAGTCCGGTAAAGATGGCAGCGGCGGCAGGGCTCATCGGCGCCGTGTCTAATACCTTGCGCCTTGCGCTCGTCGATGCGCCGACGCTGCTTCCCTTCTTGGGCCTGAGTGCGGGCATGCCTCCCGAGGCGGCTGCGTTTACCGGTGCGCTGGTATCGGGGCTGCTCGCGAGCTTAGCCGAAATCAAGCTCACCTACCCACGTATCGCCCTCACGGTGCCATCGATTGTCATTATGGTGCCGGGCTTGTATCTGTATCGCTCGATGTATTACATGTGCACCTTCGACACGGTCAATATGCTCGGCTGGTTTGTGCGTGCAGTGCTCATCGTGGCGTTTTTGCCCGTTGGCCTGGGTGTGGCGCGTACGCTCACCGACCCTCGCTGGCGCCACACCAGCTAATTGGTGCAAATGAAACTGATCCGCAAAACATGAACGTGGATAATCTCCCGTTTTTGGCCTGTTTACGGGCTCAAAACGGGAGATTATCCACGCTCGTGGAATGGGTGTCCGAAAATCCACGCTCGTTGGGCCGATGCAGAGGCACCTGGCAATTCCTTTTTTGTAGACGTTGTCGCGCGGCTACGGGCGGGAAAGGTCCCAACGGTTAACATATACTCCATATGGGTAAAGAGACCAAAGCGCTGCCGCGGGGTGGCGCTTTGCGTTTGAAAAAACTAGCTCGTCTAAGAGGAACTAGCATGTTAGACCGTTTTACCGATCGCGCGCGCAAGGTCATGTCCATGGCCAAGCAGGAGGCGCTCGATCTGCACTCAAATAAGGTGGGCACCGAGCACCTGCTGCTCGCGCTTGCCAAGGAGGACGAGGGCATTGCCGCCGAGGCACTGCGTTCGCTCGACATCTCCTACGATGACATCATGGATACCCTCAAAGAGGTCCAGACCACGGTTCCCGAGCCCAGCGAGGAGACCGAGGCTGCCAAGCTCGCCTTTACGCCGCTCGTCATCAGCGTGATGGAGCGTTCATTCCGCGTGGCGCGTGAGAACAACCAGACCTACGTGTCGACCGAGCACTTGCTCATCGGCATTGTCGAAGAGGGTAACGGCATGGCCATGGACATCCTCATGCGCTTGGGTGTGTCGTCTGCTTCCATCAAGAAGGCCATCGAGAAGCTTACCGCCAAGGACCAGGACAAGAAGCGCCCGCTCGCCGGCGCCGGTGCTGGTCGTCCCGGTGCGGGCCTGCCGTTCTTTAGCGGCTCGGATGCCTCTCAGCAAAGGGGGGGCGGCACCGACACGCTCAAGCAGTTCGCGACCAACCTCACGCAGAAGGCGCGCGACGGCGAGCTCGACCCTGTGATTGGTCGCGAAAAGGAAGTCCAGCGTATGATGGAAATTCTTTCGCGCCGCACCAAGAACAATCCGCTTATCCTGGGCGATCCCGGCGTGGGCAAGACGGCCATCGTCGAGGGCCTGGCGCAGCAGATTGCTGCCGGCAACGTGCCCGAGAACCTCATGAACCAGAATATCTGGACGCTCGACCTGCCGGGTCTCGTGGCGGGTGCCAAGTATCGCGGCGAGTTTGAGGAGCGCCTCAAGAACGTGATCCAGGAGGCCACCGAAGCGGACGACGTCATCCTGTTTATCGACGAGATGCATACCATCATCGGTGCCGGTTCTGCCGAGGGCTCCATCGATGCGAGCTCCATGCTCAAGCCCGTACTCGCGCGCGGTGCCTTCCAGATTATCGGCGCCACCACGGCCGAGGAATTCCGCAAGTACCTCACCAAGGACCCGGCCTTCGAGCGTCGCTTCCAGACCATCGATGTCGAGGAGCCGAGCGTCGAGGACACGGTCAAGATCCTGACCGCGCTCAAGCCGCGCTACGAGGAGCACCACCATGTGCGCTATACGCAGGGTGCTATCGAGGCCGCCGCGAACCTTTCCAACCGCTACATCCAGGATCGCTTCCTGCCCGATAAGGCCATCGACCTCATTGACGAGGCCGGTGCCCGCGCTCGCATCGCCGCGAATCGCGCACCCGAGCCGGTGCGCGAGGCCGAGCATCGCATCGAGGAGCTCAAGGCCGCCGCGCAGGAGGCCACCGAGAGCGACGACATGAACAAGGCTGCCGAGATCACCGAGCAGCAGAAGGCTGCCGAGATTGAACTCGCCGAGGCCAAGGCTGCCTGGACGGCCGAGCTCGACGCCAGCCCGCTCACCATCGATGTCTCCCAGATCGCCGATATCGTGTCCGTGACCTCGGGCGTGCCGGTGTCCTCGCTTACCGAGAGCGAGAGCCGTCGCCTGCTGCAGGCCGAAAGCGTGCTCAAGACACGTATCATCGGTCAGGATGAGGCTGTCGAGGCAGTTGCAAAGGCCGTGCGCCGCAGCCGCTCGCCGCTCAAGGATCCGCGTCGCCCCGGCGGCAGCTTTATCTTCCTGGGTCCCACCGGCACGGGCAAGACCGAGCTCGCCAAGACGCTCGCCGAGTATCTCTTTGGCAGCAAAGACGCGCTCATCAGCTTCGACATGTCCGAGTTCGGTAGCGAGTTCGAGGTCTCTAAGCTCATCGGTAGCCCTCCGGGCTACGTCGGTCACGACGAGGGCGGCCAGCTCACCAAGGCCGTTCGTCGCCACCCGTACTCGGTCGTGCTGTTCGACGAGATCGAGAAGGCGCACCCCGATATCTTCAACATCTTGCTGCAGGTGCTGGAGGAGGGCCGCCTGACCGATAGCCAGGGCAAGACGGTCGACTTCCGCAACACCGTGATCATCATGACGTCCAATGTGGGCGCCCGCGAGATTGCGCAGGATGCGAGCGTGGGCTTTGGCACCACCGGCGAGCAGGGTCTCACGTCGAGTGAGATCCGTGGTCGCGCGATGGGCGAGCTCAAGCGCCTGTTCCGCCCCGAGCTGCTCAACCGTATCGACGACATTGTGGTGTTCCAGAAGCTCTCGGGCGAGAATCTCACCAAGATCGCGCACCTGCTGGTGGACGACCTGCGCCAGCGTCTGATTGCCAACGGCATGAACATCAAGCTCACCGATGCGGCCTATGACAAGATCGTGGCCGAGGGCACCGACCTCACCAACGGTGCGCGTCCGCTGCGCCGTGCTATTCAAAAGCTCATCGAGGACCCGCTGTCCGAGGAGCTTTTGGCCGGCGAGTGGGGCGAGGGCGATACCGTCCTGTGCGACGTGGCCGATGGCAAGTTTGTCTTTAGCCACGGCACGGGCGAGATCCCGGCACCGCGTCCGGCGGGCACGCTCGGTGGCGATACCGCCCCGGCGGCACC
>URUI01000011.1 GCA_900551015.1 uncultured Collinsella sp. | reverse complement strand
GTCACGGTCTTGCCCTCGGCGTTTGTGACCTGACTCGTGATGGCGGCAAATTCGTCCTCGGTGAACGTGTCCTCGAGCACGAACGTCTCGCCGTCGGGGGTCTTGAGCGTGGTGCCCCGGGCGGTCCCGGATATGACGCGCATTTGAGTCACTCCTTTTGTTTCAGTCTGCTTGGCTGTCTGCCGGTTCGGCAGGCTTCTCGTGAAAATGCCGGTATACCGCCATGGCCGCATCCCGAGGCAGCAGGCGCTCCAGCTCGGGCAGCGCCGCCTCGGCAGCCCCCGGCTCGTTATCGCATTGTCCACTCGGCCCCGTCGTCCGAATCGCCATCGGCAAACTCCTTACCAACAAGGTATGCATTCACTCTGAAAAATACCGTCATCCAGCATACACGAGGCCTCGCGCGCCTCGTTTGGTTTATCGTGTAATAACTTATGTTCATCCTGCCCCAGCGGCGCACCCGCCGCCCGGCACGACATACCTGGAGGTCAATATATGGGTCCTCGCCAACGGCAGGGGCGCAGTCGTTCCAAGACGCATGCCCTGCCCATGATCCTGCTCTCGTTCTTGGGCCTTTTGCTCATCGCGGGCGTAGCGTTTGGGATTGGCATGATCGGCAACGTCAATCGTTGGCTGTCCGATCTGCCCGACTATACCGACGCCAACGCCTATCTGGTGAGTGAACCCACCGAGATCGTCGATTGCAACGGCAACAAGATCGCGAGCTTCTACACGCAAAACCGCAAGTCCATCACCAAGGACCAGGTTTCCCCGTACGTGCTGCAGGGCACCGTCGACGTCGAGGACGAGCGCTTCTACGAGCATGGCGGCATCGACCTGTGGGGCATTGCTCGCGCAGCGGTGGCGACCCTTTCCGGCGGCCACGAGGGCGCCTCGACCATCACCCAACAGCTGGTGCGTAACACCATCCTGCAAGAGGAGCAGTTCGACTCGACCATCGAGCGTAAGGTTCGCGAGGCCTACATCGCCATCAAGATGGAGGAAATGTACTCCAAGGACGAGATCCTCATGATGTACCTCAACACCATCTATTACGGCCACGGTGCCTACGGCATCGAGGCCGCAGCCGAGACCTATCTGTCCAAGAGCGCCGCCGACCTCACCCTGAGCGAGGCCGCGCTGCTCATCGGCCTTCCCAACTCGCCTTCGCAGTACGACCCCACGGTCAATCCCGATCTGGCACTGTCTCGCCGCAACAAGGTTCTCGATAACATGCTGCGCCTGGGCCACATCACCCAGAAGGAGCACGACGCCGCGCAGGCAGAGCCCATCACCCTCAACGTAACCGAGATTTCGGGCAGTGGCGTCGACGTGTATTCGCAGCCCTACTTTGTCGCCTATGTTAAGCAGCTGCTGGAGCAGGAGTTCTCCACCGACGTGCTGTTTAAGGGCGGCCTAACCGTCAAAACCACCATCGACCCGACCATGCAGCAGACTGCCGAGGAGGCCGTGCGCGCCCAGCTCGACACGCTTTCGCTCGACGGCCTGGACATGGGCATGGTCGTCGTCGACCCCAAGACCGGCTACATCAAGTGCATGGTGGGCGGCTACGACTATAACGCCGACGAGAACCACGTGAACCACGCCACGGCCAAGCGTCCCGTAGGCTCCACGTTTAAGGCCTTTACGCTGGCCACTGCCATCCAAAACGGCATGAACCCCAACGTCACCCTCAATTGCAACTCGCCTCTTACAGCCAAGGGCACCACGACCAAGGTGCAAAACTATGCCAACCAGAGCTACGGCACCATCACGCTCAAGCAGGCGACGGCATACTCCTCCAACACCGGCTATATCCAGGTTGCAGAGGCTATCGGCAATAACAAGATCATGTCCCTCGTCAAAAAGCTCGGCATCGATCCATCTAAGGACAATATCGAGGACGTTCCCGTCATGACGCTCGGTACCGGCTCCATCTCGCCGCTCGAGATGGCCGCGGCCTATGCCACGTTTGCCAACGGCGGTTACTATCGCCAGCCGATCGCCATCACCGAGATTGATTCGCGAACTGGCTCGGTGCTGTACCAGCACACCGATAACCCCTCGCAGGTGCTCTCCACCGGCGAGGCCGCGGCAGTGACCGACGTCCTGACCGGCGTCATGCAGGGCAGCGGCACGGGTGCCGCCGGCGCGCTGAGCGTCAACCAGCCCTATGCCGGCAAGACGGGTACCACCGACAACACCACCAACCTTTGGTTCTGCGGCTACACGCCGCAGCTGGCATGCGCCCTGTGGACCGGTTATTCCGCAGGCGAGATTCCCATCCAAAAGTACGGCGTGGACCTGCTGGGCGATAGCACCAACCTGCCCGTCTTTAAGCGGTTTATGAACACCGTTCTGACCGGTACCGAGCGCGAGGAGTTTGCGACCGGAACGGCGCCCACCTACAAGAACAACAGCGTCTGGAAGTTCTACGGCACCAACAACACCAAGAAGACGGAGAACGACGACAAGGACGAGAACGAGGACGAAGAGGAAACCACCACGACGACTACCACGACGACCACGACCACCGAGACCACGGGCGGCGACACCACCGGCGGCACCGGTACGACCGGTGGCTCGACGGGCGGCTCCACTGGTGGTTCGACCGGCGGCGATGGCGGCACGCCTACGCCTACGCCTACGCCCACTCCCGACCCCTCACCCACGCCTGACGATACGGTCGGCTAGAAATCATCCGGCCATAAGCAACAAGGCCCCCGAGCAGCCTATTGAACTGCTCGGGGGCCTTTTAGTTTGAAGCGACCTGATATGGGCGGTCTTTATACCGGCAGACAAAAAAAGGGGGTACCGACCAACGTCGATACCCCTTACAAGCCGCTATGTCAGCGCACGCAGTGCCGAGCGCACGACCCGCAGCCTACTTGCGAGAATTGCTCAGCTTATTGATCAGCGCCTCAAGACGCTCGCCGTCCTCGGCCGTCTGGGCAATAACCAAAATCGTATCGTTGCCGGCAAGCGAGCCAAGCACATCGGGCAGCTCTGCCGCATCAACAGCGGCGGCGATGCCGGAAGCCGTGCCAGGCTGAGCCTTGATCATAACCAGATTATCGGTGCGCAGAACGCCCGTTACGAGCTCGGAAACCATACGCTGCAGGTGCAAGTCCTCTGCCAGAACATAGATGCCCTCAGGGAGCTTACGCAGCCCCATGTCGGCAATATCGCGAGAGACAGTCGCCTGCGTGCAATCAAAGCCCATAGCACGGAGCTCATCAACCAGCACGCGCTGCGTGCGGACATCCTTATTGCGCACAATATCTCTAATGGCATCCTGGCGCCCATTGCGTTTTTTAGCCATACAAACCCTCTCTCCAAAAGATGGCGGAGACAATCAATCAGTGATTGAATAGTTTAACGCTATTTGGAGGCTTTTGTGTATAAGAACGCATTTCGAAACAATTCTATGCAAGTTTGTTTCGTAATGAGCCGTTTAGGCGGTTTTTGCGCCCGTCCGGTTAAGAAAAGCTGCCAGATGCGTACACATCACGCAGCGCGCGGGCTTAGCGCTGGCGATCGGCCCAAACAACAGGCCCAGTCCCCGATGGTTGTCCTTGAGCGCGGCGACCATCTGACGGGTTCGAGGCGCCTCGAGCATATCACGCATGCGGGCGGAACGCTCGATTGACGACACTCCATGCGGGCTCAGACACAAATTCTCGATGCAGGCGACCAGTCCGGCAAAGTAGAACTTTTGGCTTGCCAGCTTGAGCCGACCACCGCTATCTGCTTCCGAGAGTGAGTCCGCAAGCTCGTCGAGCGCCCGGGTGTCATCGGATACCTTGGCATACATGGTGGGATCAAAGGCATCTGTAAGCTTAGGCGCCGCCGCGTGGAAACAAGCGTCGCCGCATCCGGAGACGCGCTGTGCCTGCGAGAGCGCATATGCCATAAACTCAACCGTACGGTACGCCTTGCCGTGCGACAGGCATGCCTCAAACAGCGGACGGCTATACATCACGCCAGAGGTCTGAACGACTAGGCCGCCTAAAATCAACTGGGGCAGCCCGGCCACCATCGAAGACTTGTCTTCAATAGCAATAGAAGCAGCATCCAAGACGCGCGAATGGCGCTCTCGATGTGCATCATAGCGGTCGAGCGACACCGTAGGGAACACTATGTCTGCCGCAGTATCGCACGCGATATCGACCATCTTGGAAAGGGACTGCGGAGCAAACCACTCATCGGCGTTCATAGCGATGATTTGAGAGCCGCGCGAGGCAGCAAAACCGGCACGAAGACAAGCACCGCGCTTCGCGTCCTCGACGTCAATCAAATCAATATGGATGTCCCTGTCGGCAGCAACTTGAAGCGAATGGCGCACACCGGGCGCAGCATCGCGGCAGACAACGACAATCTGCAAATCGTAGAGGTCTTGGTTCTGGATACTCTCGAGCGCACGCATCGCATAGCTGGGCGAACCTTCTACCACAAGGATCACCGAAAGTCGCGGATGCGAGCCACGTCGAACCAAATTATCCGTCCTCTCGACAGCAATGAATCAAACCGTGGTTCATGGTACACCCCGGCAATAAAAGCAATGAGACACCGGTTGCATTGCACGCCAAGAACAGATGTTGCACACGCGCAGCCCACAGATGACAGGTGTCGATGCACGACACGTCGAGCCCTCCCCTAGTCGAGCACGACAAGCTCGGCGGGATCGTAATCCACGCCCATAAACGTAAGGCCGCAGGCAGGAGCCGTGGGGCCCGCAGCGGTACGGTCGCAAGCATCGATGACCTCGCGCATCCACTCGGGTTCACGGCGATGCATGCCAATCTCGACAAGCGTGCCCACGATCGTACGGACCATCGAATGCAGAAACGCATTGCCCTCGATGGTAAACGTCAGGATGTCCTCGCCAAACGCAACCTCATGGCCAAATTCGGCACGCATCACGCAGCGATGCGTGGGCTTGCCAACGGCCGAGGCAACCTTGCAAAAGCTTTTAAAGTCCTGCTCGCCCAGCAGCGCGGGGCAGGCAGAAGACATAGCCTCAACATCCAAGGGATAGCGATGCCACCACACGGCACCGCGGGACAGCACGGGGCGCGCATCGCGATCGGCAATACGGTATGTATACGTACGGGAATGCGCGTCAAAGCGTGCAGAAAAGCCTTTACGGGCCCTGTAGACCTCGTTAATGGCGATATCTTTGGGCAGCAGGGCATCCATGGCCCGCAGCCACCTACGGCGCGTACAAGCGAGCTCAGCGTCCGTAACGGGCACGCTGATGTACTGAGCCACGGCATGCACGCCGGCATCGGTACGCCCCGCGCACGTCAGATCGATCGGGCGGCGAAGCAGCGTCTCGATGGCTCGACGTAGCTCACCCGCAACCGTCGTCTGTCTCGGCTGCTCGGCAAATCCGCTATACGACGAGCCATCATAGGCCACACGAAATACGAGTGTGGCGTCAAGCTCGGAAATCGAATTGAAATCAGACGGCGCAGTCATGGACGCTCCCAACAAACAAGCAACGGTATCGCGACAAAAAAAGAGGGGTACGCGAACGTACCCCTCGAATATAGCCTATGCAGACGGAATGTCTACTCAGCGGTCTCCTCAGCAGGAGCCTCCTCGGCAGCAGTCTCCTCGACAGCCTCGACCTTCTTGGGAGCAGCGGCCTTCTTGGGGGCCGGAGCAGCCTTCTTGGCCTTGGGCGTGCAAGGCTCGGTGACGAGCTCCATGATAACGATAGGAGCGTTATCGCCCTTACGGTTACCGAGCTTCATGATGCGGGTGTAACCGCCGTTGCGGTCCTGCCACATACCCTGGGCAGCCTTGTCGAAAATCTCGCCAACGAGCTGCTTATCGCCGAGCTTGGCGATGGCCAGACGACGAGAGTGCAGGTCGCCCTTCTTGGCCCAGGTGATGATCGGGTCGACGACCGAACGCAGCGCCTTAGCGCGGGTCTCGGTGGTCTTGATGCGGTCGTTCTCGAAGAGGGCCTTAGCAAGGCTCTTCTTCATGGCCTTGGTGTGGCTCGCATCGGTGCCGAGCTTCAGGCCCTTCTTAACGTTATGACGCATGGTCTAGTTTCTCCTCAAAAATGCGAAGCATTAAGCCTTCAGGCTCAGGCCCATGGACTCAAGCTTGTCCTTCACTTCCTCGATCGACTTAACACCGAAGTTACGGATGTTGAGCAGATCGTTCTCCGAGAACTCAACGAGCTGACGGACCGAGTGAATGCTGGCGCGCTTAAGGCAGTTATAGGAACGGACGGAAAGGTCCAAATCCTCGATCTGCTTGTCCAGCTCGGCGTTGTCGTTGGTGACCTCGGGAGCGAAGATCGAAGCCTCCTCCTCGACCTCGGGGGTCTCGGCAAGGTTCATAAAGGCAGCCATATGCTGGTTGATGATATTGGCAGCCTGGACCACGGCGTCGCGCGGAGCGATGGAGCCGTTGGTCTCGATCTCGAGGACAAGGCGGTCGTAGTCGGTGTGCTGACCGACACGGCAAGCCTCAACGAGCTTGGCGCAACGGGATACCGGCGAGTACAGCGAGTCGACGTGGATCACACCGATGGGATCGTTGTCGCGCTTGTTAGCCTCGCCAGAGACATAGCCGCGGCCATAGCCGATGCGCATGCTCATGGTGAGATGGCCACCCTCGGTGAGCGTAGCGATGTGCTGCTCGGGGTTGACCAGCTCAAACTCGGACGGAATAAAGAAGTCCGCACCGGTGACCTCACAGGGGCCGTCAACCGAGATGGTGGCGGTCGCCTCGTCGGTCGTGCCGAGAGCCCTGAAGACAAGACCCTTGACATTCAGGACGATGTCGGTGACATCCTCGACCATGTTAGGGATGGTCATGAACTCGTGCTGCGCGCCATCGATCTGAATAGCCTCGACGGCGGCACCCTCGAGCGAGGACAGAAGAACGCGACGAAGGGAGTTACCCAGCGTATCGCCGTAGCCACGCTCGAGCGGCTCAACGGAGACACGAGCAGACGTCTCGTTAATCTCTTCGACCTGAACCTGAGGCCTAATGAATTCTGACATGTATTACCTCCAGCCTCAGCAGCCCGGATGGACTACTTAGAGTAGAGCTCGACGATGAGCTGCTCGTTGATATCACCGCTGATCTGCTCACGCGTCGGCAGAGCGAGCACGTTACCAGACAGCTTCTCGATATCGACCTCGAGCCAGCCAGGGACCTCGAAACGCTCGGAGGAAATCAGAGCCTCCTTGATGGGGAGGAGGTCACGGAACTTCTCGCCGACAGCGACGACGTCGCCGGCCTTGACGCGGTAGGACGGGATGTCCACGCGCTTGCCGTTCACGGTGAAGTGACCGTGACGGACGGACTGACGAGCCTCTTTGCGAGTACGGGCGAAGCCAAGACGGAAGACGACGTTGTCAAGGCGAGACTCAAGGATGATCATGAGGTTCTCACCGGTGACGCCGTTCATCTTACGAGCCTTGTTGAAGTAGCCGTGGAACTGCTTCTCCAGAACGCCATAAATGAACTTGACCTTCTGCTTCTCGCGCAGCTGCATGCCGTACTCAGATTCCTTACGACGGCGCTTGGGCTGACGGATAGATTCCTTCTTGCTGCTGTAACCGAGCTCAGCGGGATCGATCCCGAGCTGACGGCAGCGCTTAAGAACAGGAGTCCTGTCGATTGCCATATTGATACGATCCTTTCAGTTACACGCGGCGACGCTTCTTGGGGCGGCAGCCGTTGTGCGGGATGGGGGTCTTGTCCTGGATGCTCGAGACCTCGAGGCCAGCAGCCTGGAGGGAGCGGATGGCGGTCTCACGACCGGAGCCGGGGCCCTTGACGAAGACGGAAACCTTCTTCATACCGTGCTCCATGGCCTGCTTGGCAGCAGCCTCGGCAGCCATCTGGGCAGCGAACGGCGTGGACTTACGGGAGCCCTTGAAGCCCACCTGGCCAGCCGACTTCCAGGAAATGACGTTGCCCTGGGGATCGGTGATCGAAACGATCGTGTTGTTGAACGTAGAACGAATGTGAGCCTGGCCCACGGAGATGTTCTTACGGTCCGCGCGCTTCAGACGGGCAGCGCGAACGTTCTTCTTAGCAGTAGCCATCTATCTAGCGCTCCTTATTTCTTCTTCTTAGCACCGATCTGACGCTTCGGGCCCTTGCGGGTACGAGCGTTAGTGTGGGTGCGCTGGCCGCGGACCGGGAGGCCCTTGCGGTGACGAAGGCCGCGGTTGCAGCCGATGTCCATAAGGCGCTTGACGTTCTGGTTGCGCTCACGGCGGAGGTCGCCCTCAACCATGATCTGGTTCTTGTCGATATAATCGCGGATGGCGTTAACCTCATCCTCGGTGAGGTCCTTAACGCGCGTATCCACGTTAACGTTGCACTCGACGCAAATCTTCGTCGCAGTGGTGCGGCCGATGCCGTAAATGTAGGTCAGACCGATCTCAACGCGCTTCTCACGCGGGAGGTCGACACCATTAATACGGGCCAACGTAGTCTCCTCTCTTAACCCTGACGCTGCTTATGACGGGGGTTCTCGCAAATGACGAGGACCTTGCCATGGCGCCTAATGATTTTGCACTTATCGCACATCTTCTTGACCGAAGGACGTACCTTCATCGTTCTTCCTTTCGGTAGCGCTCGAACTACTTCCCTACTATCTACTCGCCCAGCCGCAGGCGTTTAAAACTATGGCTGGTCTTCACACACAAACCGACCGTAGGTTGAGCTAAGCCTGCAGTCGGAGAAGGAGTGCGTGTATGCGTGCCGCTATTTATAGCGATAGGTGATGCGGCCGCGGGTCAGGTCGTACGGGGAAAGCTCCACGACAACCCTGTCACCGGGGAGAATACGGATGTAATTCATTCGGATCTTGCCAGAAATGTTGCACAGAACCGAATGACCGTTCTCGAGCTCGACCTTAAACATGGCGTTGGGCAGCGGCTCCTTTACCGTACCCTCGAGCTCAATTGCGTCTTCCTTCTTCACAAGCAATCATCTTTCTCTAGAAAACGACAGCGATTGAGTATTCTACAATACGCGCGCACGTATCGTAATATCTTCGTAATGGCTCCACAACTACGTGGGAGTTGTTACATTTGGAATGTAAATGCCGACGAATTTGAACGCGACCTCTACATCTCGCCTCCTTGCAAGGAGCACCAAGCGCCTTGGGCGTCGGTAGTGAGAATCACCGGGCCGTCATCGGTGATGGCGACGGTGTTCTCGTAATGCGCGGCGGGCAGGTGGTCGTTGGTCGTGACGATCCAACCATCGGAGCCCGTGCTCACATGATTGGATCCCATCGTGACCATCGGCTCGATGGCAATGACCATACCGGCCTGGAGACGAACGCCCCTCCCCTTCTTTCCGTAATTCGGAACGTTGGGATCCTCGTGCATCACATGGCCAATACCGTGCCCCACATAATCGCGAAGCACGCCATAGCCGTGAGACTCGGCGAGGGACTGGACGGCATAACCAATGTCCCCAATATGGTTACCGGGAACAGCCTGCTCGATTGCAGCCTTAAGGCAATCGCGCGTAACCTCGCACAGGGCCTTGGCCTCGGGCGTAGGGGTACCGACGAAAAACGTCCAAGCGTTATCGCCGACCCAACCGTCGACAACGGCACCCGTATCGATGGAGATGATATCCCCATCACGCAGGATCATGTCGGGATTGGGAATACCGTGCACCACGGCGTCGTTAATCGACGCACAAATGGTGCCGGGGAACCCGCCGTAGCCCTTAAAGGCCGGGGTGCCACCATGCATGCGGATAATCTGCTCCGCAAGCTGATCAAGCTCAAAGGTCGAAACACCAGGGCGAACCATGGCTCCAACGTGGCGGAGCGCCATCTTAGATAGCGCTCCTGCCTTCTTCATCTGCTCGATTTGCGTTGCAGACTTAATCTTGATCATAGACCGAGAGCCTCTTTGACATCCCCGTACACGGTCTCACGAGCCTGGTCACCGTTGACCGACTTGAGCAGACCCTGGCCACGATAGTAGTCGACGAGCGGGCTCGTGGACTTCTCGTAGACGTCGAGACGGTTCTTGATGGTCTCGGGCTTGTCGTCGTCGCGCTGATACATCTCGCCTGCGCACTTGGGGCAGGTAGCATCGGCAGCGGTGCCGGTGTAACCGCAGGCGCGGCAGGTGCGACGCGAAGACAGACGATCGATAATGACCTCGGGGGCCACATCGACCAGAAGGGCACAGTCGATCTCGCGACCCAGGGCGGAAAGCTCGGAATCGAGCGTCACGGCCTGGGCGGTGTTGCGCGGGAAGCCGTCGAGTATGAAGCCCTGCTGGGCGTCATCGGCGGCAAGGCGCTCCTTGACAAGGTCGATCACGAGCTGATCGGGAACGAGCTCGCCGGCGTCCATGTACTTCTTAGCCTGAACACCGAGCTCGGTGCCACCCTTGACAGCAGCACGCAGCAGGTCGCCCGTGGAAATGTGAGCGACGCCAAACTCGGCAACGAGCTCCTGTGCGACGGTGCCCTTACCGGCACCCGGAGCTCCGAGCAATACGAGGTTCATGAGCAATCCTCCTCTAGCCTATTTAAAGAATCCATCGTAATCATACATCTTGATCTGGCCTTCGAGCTTATCGACCGTGTCGAGCACGACGCCGACCATGATGAGGATGGACGTGCCGCCAAATGCCTGGATCAGATGGTTACCCGTGAAGGAGAAGATGATCGAAGGCACGATGGCGATGAGCGCCAAAAAGACAGCGCTGGGAAGCGTAATCTTGTTGAGCGCGTTCTTGATGTAGGCCGCGGTGGCCCTACCCGGACGGACGCCCGGAATAAAGCCGCCCTGCTTCTTAAGATTGTCGGCCGTGTCATCGGGGTTGAACACCATGGAGGTGTAGAAGTACGCGAAGAACACGATGAGGACAACGTTAAGCACCCAGTTGAGCCAACCGGTCGAAAGCGCAGAGGCAACTGCCTGAATCCAGCCGATGCCGGGGAAGAACACGGCAATCTGAGCCGGGAAGTACAGCAGCGCCGAAGCGAAGATGATCGGCACGACACCCGCGGTGTTGACCTTGATGGGCAGGTAGGTGGTCTGGCCACCCATCATGCGACGGCCCACGACGCGCTTAGCGTAGGAGACCGGGATGCGGCGCTGGCCGCGCTCAAGGAAAACGATCAGCGGGATAACCAGCAGGATGATGGCGCAGATGATCACCATGGTGATGATGCCACCGGCATTGCCCTTGGTGCTGGAGAAGATAGCCTGCGGAAGACCGGCCATGATGTTCGCAAAGATGATCAGCGACATGCCATTGCCGATACCGCGCTGGGTAATGAGCTCACCAATCCACATGATCAGCATGGCGCCCGCAGTGAGCGTGCCGACGATCATGAGGTCGAAGATGATCTCGGGAGCGCCGGCGCCATGAAAGCTGATGCCGAAGCTCTTAAAGAGGAAGAGGTAACCCACGGAGTTGAGGATTGCCAGAGCCAGGGTGAGGTAACGCGAATACTGCGTAATCTTGGTCTGACCGACCTCGCCCTCGCGGGCAAGCTCATGCAGGGAAGGCACGACGGCCTGGAGCATCTGGAGGATGATCGAGCTGGTGATGTAAGGCATGATGCCCAGAGAAAACACCGACACATAGCTCAACGCGCCGCCAGAGAAAAGATTCAGGAGGGCCATAGCACCTGCGGCGACCGAATTGTTATCGGTCGAGAAAAGGCCCAGCATCCCCTGGAAGGGAATGCCGGGCACAGGAACGTGCGCACCAATGCGGTACACGACGAGCATAGCTATGGTAAAAAGAATCTTTTCGCGCAATTCTTTGATGCGGAAAGCATTCTTAAGACCATTTAGCACGGCAGCTCGACCTTTCCGCCGGCGGCCTCGATCTTGGCCTGCGCAGAAGCGCTGACCTTGTCGACCTTGACCGTGAACTTCTTGGTGAGCTCACCATTGCCGAGCACCTTGACGGGCTCGAACTCGCTCTTGGTGATGCGAGCGGCCTTAAGAGCGGCACCGTCGATCACAGCGCCATCCTCGAACTTACGCTCGAGACGCTCAACGTTGACAGCGGTGTACTCGATACGACGGGGGTTGCGGAAGCCCGGAAGCTTGGGCAGGCGCATAGCCAGCGGAGTCTGGCCACCCTCGAAGCCGGCACCCTTGGTGCCACCAGAGCGGGAGCCCTGGCCCTTCTGGCCGCGGCCAGAAGTGGTGCCGTGACCCGAAGAATTGCCACGGCCGACGCGCTTGCGGTTCTTGGTGGAACCGGGCGCGGGAGTAAGATCGTGAAGCTGCATTTGCTACTCCTCTACAATCTCGACAAGGTGCTTGACCTTGAAGATCATGCCGCGGACGGACTCGTTGTCAGCAATCTCGCGAACCTCGCGGATCCTGTGGAGACCGAGGGCACGGACAGTACGGACCTGGTCCTGCTTGCAACCGTTGGTGCTGCGGACCTGCTTGATCTTGATGGTGTCAGCCATGCTTAGTTCTCCTTACCGACGAACATCTCGGAGACCGTCAGGCCACGGCGAGCCGCGACGTCCTCAGGGCTGGAGAGCTCCTTGAGGCCCTCGACGGCAGCCTTGATGATGTTGAGGCCGTTGTCGGTACCGAGGGACTTGGACAGGACGTTCTTGATGCCAGCAAGCTCAAAGAGGGGACGCACGGCGCCGCCGGCAATAACGCCGGTACCCTCGACAGCGGGCTTGATGATAATACGGCCGGCACCAAAGTGGCCGAGAACCTCGTGCGGGATGGTGCCCTGCTCGGTCACCGGCACGTGGAACATGTTCTTCTTGGCATCGAGAGACGCCTTGGAGATGGCCAGGGGCACCTCAGCGGACTTGCCCATGCCAACGCCGACGTTGCCCTTGCCGTCGCCAACGACGACGAGAGCGACGAGGCTCATGCGACGACCACCCTTGACGGTCTTCGACACGCGGTTGATGTAAACGACGCGCTCCTCGAACTCGGAGGCCTCGCGCTGCTGCTTCTGATTACGAGCCATGTGCTACATACCTCCTAGAACTCGAGACCGGCGGCACGAGCACCGTCGGCGAGGGCCTTGACGCGGCCATGGTAGATACGGCCACCGCGATCGAAGGCGACCTTGGTGATGCCGGCCTCGATGGCGCGCTTGCCAACGAGCTGACCGACCTTCTCCGCAGCCTCCTTGTTCGAGGTGTGGGTGCCCTTGAACTCGGCCTCGAGGGTCGAGGCAGAGACGAGCGTCAGGCTGGAGCCCTTGCTGTCGTCGATGATCTGGGCATAGATGTTGGCGTTAGTACGGGTCACGCGAAGACGCGGACGCTCGGAGGTACCCGAGACCTTGCCGCGAACACGACGCTGACGACGCTTGAGGCCTTCCAGCTTCGCCTTATGCTTGTTCATACGTAAACTCCTAAAAAGGTTGATCTTGCCAGCACCTGACGGGGTGCTGGTCTTATGCGAGTGAGTCGGTTACGACTACTTGGCGGCCTTACCCAGCTTGCGGCGGATGTGCTCGCCAACGTAGTGGATACCCTTGCCCTTGTAAGGCTCGGGAGGACGATGGCCGCGGATCTCGGCGGCGATCTGACCGACCTGCTGCTTGTTGATACCCTTGACGTTCACGTGGGTGTTGTCGGGAACCTCGAAGGTGATGCCCTCGGGAGCCTCGACGATCACGGGGTGCGAGAAGCCCAGGGAGAACTCGAGGTTCTTGCCCTTCTGCTGCACGCGGTAACCGACGCCGGCAAGCTCGAGCTTCTTCTCGAAGCCCTCGGAAACGCCAACAACCATGTTGTGGATGAGGGCGCGGGTGAGGCCGTGGCGGGCACGGGTCTCACGCTCGTCGTCGGGACGGGAAACGGTGAGGACGTTGTCCTCGACGTTGATAGCGAGCTTCTCAAAGACATCGAGCTCGAGCTGGCCCTTGGGGCCCTTGACGACAACGTTGTTGCCGTTGACTGCCACTTCGACTCCGGCGGGAATCTGGACAGGCTTATTACCGATACGAGACACGGTGATCTCCTTTCCTTCTACCTACCGAGCGAATTACCAGACGTAAGCGATGATCTCGCCGCCGACGTTGTGCTTGCGAGCATCGCGGTCGGTCATGACGCCATGGCTGGTGGAAATAATGGCGGTACCAAGGCCACCGCGGACGCGGGGCATGTCGGCAACGCCGGTGTACTTACGCAGGCCCGGCTTGGAAATGCGGCGGATGCCGTTGATGATCTTAGCCTTCTTGGGACCATACTTAAGCGTGATGTGCAGGGTCTTCTGGGGAACGGTGTCCTCGACATCGTAGCCCTCGATGTAGCCCTCCTCGTGCAGAACACGAGCGATCTCGACGAGCTTCTTGCTGCTCGGCATGGAGACCGTGGCCTTGTTCACAGAGTTAGCGTTACGGATGCGCGTAAGCATATCTGCGATCGGGTCTGTAAGGTTCATACAGATTCTCCTTCGTTCTTGATGAACACGTGCTCTTGGTTCTTCGCCGCCCTTAACGGCAAAGCCTAACTAGCGCGTTTTCCCTGTTCCAAACGGATGCTTGAAACGCTGGTAGTGACTTACCAGCTGGCCTTCTTAACGCCGGGAAGCTCGCCCTTGAGTGCAAGCTCGCGGAAGCAGACACGGCACAGGCCGAACTTGCGGTACACAGAGTGCGGACGGCCGCAGCGCTGGCAGCGCGTGTACTCACGAGTAGAGAACTTCTGCTTGCGATTGCACTTGACGATCATCGATGTCTTAGCCACTTAAATCCTCCTCACATAGAGTATTGTTCGCCCCAAACGCCGTCCCCTTTAGGAAACGGCGCTTTTAGGGCAGGTGAACCTATTTCTTGAACGGGAAACCGAAGGCGTCCAGAAGGGCCTTGGCCTCCTCATCGGTGTTGGCGGTGGTCACGAAGGTGATATCCATACCACGCTGGTGATCGACGGAGTCGAAGTCGATCTCGGGGAAGATGAGCTGCTCGGTGACGCCCATGGAGAAGTTACCACGGCCGTCGAAGCTCTTGGCGGAGATGCCGCGGAAGTCGCGGATACGGGGGATCGCGACGGAGGTCAGACGATCGAAGAACTCCCACATACGGTCGCCACGCAGGGTAACCTTGCAGCCGATCGGCATACCAGCGCGCAGGCGGAAGGTAGCGATGGACTTGCGGGCGCGGGTGATCATCGGCTGCTGGCCGGTGATGGCGCGCAGGTCGCGCACGGCACCGTCGATGGCCTTGGAATCGGTAGCGGCCTCGCCGACACCCATGTTCACGACGATCTTCTCAAACTTGGGGATCATCATGACGTTCTCGTACTGGAACTTTTCCTGAAGCTGCTGCTTGACCTCGTTGTTGTACTTGGTCTTCAGACGCGGCACATACTTCTCTTCTGCCATTGTTCACTCCTTCTTGGGGTTTTAAGCACGGGGCGTGGCCACGGTGGGTTGTCCTCGTGCCTCCTGGCTGCATCCGCCCCGCTCATGGCATTTCGCGGTTTGGACTCGACGCAGCAGGAGCCGACAAAACAATCGGTACTATACGCGCATCGGGAGCGTATTTCCAGAAAAACCTCGTCTGCCTGCACAACTCCACAACTCCCCCGCACAAATTGATCCCTAGGGCACGGAGGAAAACAGCAGTTGCGGTGAGATAGGGACTGTTTGACGGCTTAAAAGGCTTAAACAGTCCCTATTCCACCGCAACTCATATATGGGGCGTTATTTTTGGCGCGGGAGGACCAGGTTGAGGATCACAGCAACGAGCGCGGCGACGGCAATGGAGGATCCGCCAAAGACGGTGCCAACCCATGCGGGGAATCCAGCGCCGGCAAGCGCGCCGGCCGTGCGCTCAATGCCCGTGCCAAAGGCGATAGAGAGACCCATGAGCGTGGTATCGCGCTGAGACAAGCCGTGGCGGGCAAACATGACCACACCGTTCATGCCGATGGTCGCGAACACGCCGATCGTGGCGCCACCGATGACCGGCTGCGGAATGGACGTGAGTACCGCCGCACACTTGGGCAGCAGGCCCGCGATGAGCAAGATGACGGCGGCAAGCGTAAAGACCATGCGGTTGACGACCTTGTTCTCGGCGATAATGCCCACATTCTGGCCAAAGGTTGCCGTGGGGACGCCGCCCAAAAAGCCCGACAGCATACCGACCAGGCCGTTGGCGATCAGGCCACCCGAGATCTGGCTATCGGTCGCAGGGGTATCGAGCGCAGCAGACGACACGGCGGCAAACTCGCCCATGACCTGTACTGCGTTGACAATGGCGACAACGCCCACAACGGCGCACGCGGCCGGGTCGAACACCAGGCGATGGGCGCCCAGGGCCGGCGGGGCGAACCAGCTGGCGGTCGCGATGGCCGAGAAATCGACCATGCCCAACACCGCAGCCAAAACAAAGCCCGCGCAGATACCAGCCAGGATGCTGCCCAGCCTAAGCGCGCCCTTGCCGTAGTTGCCAGCCATAAAGGTGACGACGAACGTCACAAGTGCGACGGCCCAGTTGGTGACACTGCCAAAATCGGCCGCGCCCTCCCCGCCCGCCATGGAGGCAACTGCCACTGGGCATAGCGACAGGCCAATGACAAAGATGACGGTGCCAAGCACCGGGGCCGGAAACAGAAAACTCACGCGCCTAAACAGTAGGCCGAAGAGCGCGACGAGCGCGCCGCCGATTACCTGGGCGCCCAGTACGGCCTCAAAACCAAGCTCAAGACCGACTGCCTTGAGCGCCGGCACGAAGGTAAAGCTCGCACCCATCACAATGGGCAGGCCCGAACCGACGACACCTTTTATGGGAAACTGTTGAAGGAAAATGTCAAGCGCCGAGAGGACGAGCGACGCCTGGATGACAGCGGCTTCCTCTTGAGGGGTAAAGCCACAGACCGACGCGATAATGATGGCGGGCGTGACGATACCCGCGAATGCCGCCAGCACATGCTGCAGTGCATGGGGTAATACCTGCACAAACGAAACTTTTCCCGTACGCTCGAACAGGGCATCCCCTGCTGCCGACTCTGCCATTTGCGCCTCCCATACCCTAGGCAGCGGCCCCATGCCGCTCAACGGTCGGACATTATAGGGCATATGGCACAGGTAGCATTTTGACCCGCATGCGGCAGAGGGCTGGGGCAGCTCATTTGGGATACGACTATCGCTTGCGGGGGACGAGTTTGGTGCGGCGCAGGTGGATCATCTCGGCGGCGATGGAGATGGCAATCTCCTCGGGATCCTCGGCCTCGATGGCGACACCGATCGGCAGGTGCAGCTCGTCGATCTGGCCCTGCGCAAAGCCTTCCTGCTCCAGGCGGGCGCGCACAAAGGCGGTCTTGCGGCGCGAGCCCAGGCAGCCCAGATAGGCGGGTTTAGCGCGCATGGCCTGAATCACCACGTCGATATCGGACTTGTGGCCTGCTGTGGCCACGACCACCAAGTCGCGCGGGCCGATGGGACACAGCTCGCTCAGGTTCTTATAATCGACCAGACGACGGTCGTAGACGCCGGGCACCCATTCGGGGGTCAGCGTGCCGGGGCGGTCATCGCACGCCACGACGGCAAAGCCCGCCGCCGTGAGCACCCGCGCCGTCGCAGCGCCCACGTGGCCGCAGCCAAAGATATAGGTCAGGCCCTCGGGGCAGAGCGTCTCGATGTGCGCCGGGGGAATCTCGGAGGCGGCGTTGGTGTAGGTGACCTTACTCCCCTCCTCCACCAGCGAAAGCTCGGGGCAGCCGGCAATGGTATGGCGCGATGTCTCGCCATGGTACTCAACCACATCGCCCTCGAGCGCGCTCGCGATAAACGGCTCAAAGTCGATGACGAAGTCGCCGATGCGCCGATAGGCCAAGACGTCGGCAACCGACTGGAACAACGGTGCCTGAGTCGCATCCAAATGCAGGTAGCACAGGCAGATGGCTCCGCCGCAGATCATGCCGGTATCGGAGTTCTCGCCGCCCATGGTGTAGCGGACCAGACGCGATTGCCCTGCGGCCAGCAGCTCGCGCGCCTCGTCCAGCGCAAAGAGCTCAATCTTGCCGCCGCCGATGGTGCCCGCTTGGCTGCCATCGGCAAAGACGGCCATCCAGGCGCCCACGCCGCGTGGTGATGACCCCGCCGTACCGGCCACGACCACGAGCTCGCACGTCTCGCCAGCACGCAGGGCGGCAAGCGCCGCATTCACAACATCGAGCTTTTCCATTGCCGCCTTCTATCCTCTAAAGACATCGGTGAGCATAGCGAGTGCCTCGAGCACGCCGCCGCCGACCGATGTCGCCTTGTCCGAAATATAGTTGATGTAGCTGGCGTCGCCGCGCGGATCGACATCGGCGCATTTAAAGCCCTCAGTCACCCGCACGCCGTTCGCCAAAAGCCCGCGCAGACAGCCATCGATCTGCGTGCACATGGGTGTATCTCCCGCGTAGCCAATCACGTCTCCGGCGCTCACGATGTCGCCGATTGCGCGGTCGGACCGAAACACGCCGGCGGCGGGGCTGTGGATAACTCGTTCCTTGCCATAACCGGCGATAATGCCCGGCACGCCCGTGTTGGGCTGGGGCGAACCTTGGGTAATGACACGGCCGAGAAAATGCCCGCGCATGGTCTCGACCACGGCGTCGCAGTCAACCGGCGCGGTAAAGCCCGGCCCCACAGCGATGACGGCAGGCGCCATGTCGCGCGTGGTGCCCAAGTTGCGCTTAGCCAAAATCGCGTCGACCACAGCCGTGGGTTTAAGCTCATCGAGCATCTTGGCCTGAGGGTCCACCACAACGGCGACGTCTCCAGCCTTGGTAATCTCAAGCGCCTCAGCCGGCGTCTGTGCCAAGCGAGCGCGAATGCCTTCGACCTGGACCTCGCCCAAGCGAATGGCCTCGCAAAAACAGATTGTGCGGCGGATGCACGTGGGAACCGCGATATCGGCCATAACGACCGAAACGCCGGCGCGCACCAAGCGAACGGCGACGCCCGTGGCGATATCACCGGCGCCGCGAACATAAACGAGCATTCCCGGGGCACCTCCCTGTGCTACGGTTTGAGCAGAGCAAAAGCGGTTCGACCGCTACTCTGATGATTATTTATTATCACAGTATTATACGGCGGTGAACAGATGGAAACGGTTAGCGGCAATCTTGCCTCGGCGCTCAGGATCGAGCCGGGCATTACCGCGATTATCGGCAGCGGCGGCAAGTCGACCTTGCTCAAGACGCTGGGTCTTGAGCTCATGCGCGCTGGCGGCCGCGTGCTCCTCTGTACCACCACGCATATGCTTCCCGTTGCCGGCGTGCCATGGGACGGGTCGAATCGTCGCCTGGACGCCGCGCCTTGGAAGCCAGGTGCCTCACACGCCCCCGGCTGCACCTGCGAGGCCTGCGCGGGCCTTGTGCGCGGAAGCATCTGCCAGGCAGGCGTCTTGGACCCGGAGACAGGCAAGCTCTCCGCCCCCGCCGAGCCGCTCGACCAGCTGGCGCAGCGCTTTGACTATGTGTTGGCCGAGGCAGATGGCAGCAAGCGACTCCCGCTCAAGGCACATGCCGCCTGGGAGCCGGTAATTCCCGCCGCCACGGCAAACGTTGTCTGGGTCGTCGGCGCCTCGGGGCTGGGCAAGCCCGTCGCCGAGGTTGTCCACCGCCCCGAGGTCTTCTGCGAGCGCTGCGGCTGCGAGCCCACCGACACCGCCACCCCAGAGCGCGTCGCTATGGTGCTCAATGCCGAGCTGCAGATGCTGAACCTCAGCAATGCCCGCATTATGCTCAACCAAGTCGACACGCTTGCCGATCCAACGATGGCAGATTGCTTCGAGGCAGCCCTCGGCCGCCCCCTCATCGCCACCAGCCTCCAGGGGTAGCAAATTTGGGACGGGGCTCTTTTTGCTACCCCGTCCCAAAAAATCATCTCCCAAATTAGCTACCCCGGCGGTCTTCCCGTTAGCGGGGCACGTAGCGGCCGGGTTGGGCTCCGGTGGGCTCGCCGTCGCGCGCAGCCAGCACGCCGTTCACAAACACGGCCTTGGCGCGGCCGTGTGCCTCAAAGCCCTCGAGCGGCGTATAGTCCACAGCCTGATGCTGCGTCGCCGCGCGAATGGTCCAGCGCGCCTTGGGATCCCACACGCATGCGTCGGCATCGGAGCCCTCGGCAAGACAGCCCTTGCGCGGATACATGCCAAAGACGCGCGCCGGGTTCTCGCTCATCAAGCGGCACAGATCCTCGGGGCCCAGCTGTCCCTCAAAGCTCGTAGCGATCGCGACGGGGCGATGCTCCACACCGGGCCCGCCGTTGGGAATCGCGCGAAAGTCATCGCGCCCGCGGTCCTTTTGCCCGTGCAGATTAAAGCTGCAGTGGTCGGTGGCAATAGTATCGATCTCGCCAGCCACAAGCGCCTCGCGCAGCGCGGCACGGTCACCGGCATGGCGCAGCGGCGGGCTCATCACGTACTTGGCGCCCGCAAAGCCGTCCTCGCCCTGCTCCAAGTAGCGCGTATCGTCGAGCATCAGATACTGAGGGCAGGTCTCGACATAGATGTTCTTCTGCCCGTGCGCTTTGGCAGCGCGAATGGCCTCGAGCCCCAGCTTGGTCGAAAGGTGCACCACGTTGACCGGAGCGTCCCCGGCCAAGTGCGCCAGATACAGCAGGCGGCTCACGGCCTCGGCCTCACACACATCCGGACGGCTGAGCGCATGGCCCTCGGGCCCGTGGATACCCTGCTCAAACACGCGCTTCTGCAGCTCATTCACCAGCGTACCGTTCTCGCAATGCACGCACAGTATGCCGCCAATACGCTTGAGCTCCTCCAGCACCTCGAGCGTCTCGGCATCGTCCAGGCGCAGATGGTCGTAGGCAAAGTAGGTCTTAAACGACGACACGCCCGCCTCGCGCATGGCCGAAAGATCGGCGCGGTTGCGCTCATTCCACTCGGCAAGCGCCATATGGAAGGCATAGTTGGCGGTGCAGGTGCCGTCGGCGCGATGATGCCACTCGACCAAGGCATCGGGCATGGTCACGCCGCGATCGGCCGTCGCGTAGTCCACAATGGTCGTCGTGCCGCCGCAGGCAGCCGCGCGCGTGCCGGTCTCAAAGCTATCGGCTGTCCAATCCATGCCGGTCCAGCACTGCATGTGCGTGTGCCCATCGATAAAGCCCGGGAACACCCAGCAGCCCGCAGCATCCTCGACGGTATCGCCCTCGGCCGGCTCAATCGCCGCGGCAATCCGTACGATCTTATCGCCATCCATGGCAAGATCGGCGCGGCGAAGCCCCTGGGGCGTCACGAGCGCGCCGTTTTTGATGATGATCATAATTGCTCCTTATTGATTGATGCAGTTGGCCACGCGATCAAAATACGAGCAGGCGGCGATATGCTCCGTTATGCGTCGCTGTCCCTTGACGGTATCGACGTCCCACAGTTCGTAAGCACGCGCATCGACCAGCACCACGTCGATACGGTCCTTGAGGATCGAACCGCCACCGTCCTTGCCCTCAAGACACATAAGTGCACCGAACAGCTCCGCCGGAAAGAGCACCGGGCTCGAAGGCTCACCGTTGCACGCAAGACGCACCGGATGCTTGCGGCCATGCTCGTCAAATGCACGAACCATAGCCTCAAAAGAATCCGGACTCACGAGCGGCTGGTCGCCCGGCAAAAAGAGGCAGCCTTTCCAGTTGCGGCTCGCCCCCCACGAAAGGCCCGCACGGACGCTTTCGCTCCTGAGCTTGCCATCGTGCAGCACGCACGGGCAATGCTTGTCCTCGCAAATCTGGGCGACCTCGGGCCAACGCGTCGAAACCACGACGTCAAAGCCCCGGGGAACCGAATCGATAGTCCGGGCAATCAGCGGCTTGCCATAGATATCGGCAAGCATCTTGTTAGAGCCAAACCGCTTGCCCTCGCCCGAAGCCATAATGACGCAACCGAGTTTCATGGCGATACCTCCCCTGAAACCATCGTACCCATAACTCGCGTCGCGGGGCATCTACATCGAAAGCGCTTATCCCGCACGCCCACGATGCAAAAAGGGGCACCCCGCCGGTTGGCAGAGCGCCCCCTTTACATGGCTTACCTCAGCCCAGCTTTAGGCCTGGAACCAACGGGCGGTGTTGCGCTCGTCGAGGGCCTTGAGGGTAGCGGCGGGATCGGCAACCTTCTGCAGGAACATCATGGCTGCGATGGCGTACGGCTTGTAGCTGGCCTCCTTGTACATGCCCACGCGGTGCATGTCAAAGACGTCGGCGTTGACCTCGCCGTGCTCGCAGGAGACACCGGAGATATCGGCGGGCAGCGGGTGCATAAAGATGGTGTCCTGGCCGTTGGCGGTCTTCTCCATGAGCTCGGTCGTGGAGCACCAGTCCTGATGGGTGGCGTTCTGAGCGAGCAGCTCCTTCTCGAGCGCTGCGATGCCGGCGTCGTCGCCCTCGGCGTACAGGTTGGTACGCTTCTCCATGGCGGCAAACGGAGCCCAGCTCTTGGGGATCACGATGTCGGCGCCCTCGAAGGCCTCGGCCATGGTGTTGACCTGCTTAAAGGTGGTGCCGGACTCGGCGGCATAGCCCTTGGCGCGCTCGACGACCTCGGGCATGAGGTCGTAGCCCTCGGGGTGGGCCAGGGTGACGTCCATGCCAAAACGGGGCAGCAGGCTGATCAGCGACTGCGGGCAGGACAGCGGCTTGCCGTAAGAGGGTGAATAGGCCCAGGTAACGGCAACCTTCTTGCCCTTGAGGTTCTCAAGACCGCCAAACTCGTTGATGAGGTAGAGCATGTCGGCAGAGGACTGCGTGGGGTGATCGGAGTCGGACTGCAGGGAGATAAGCGTGGGACGGTGATCCAGAACGCCGTCCTCGTAGGCCTGCTGGACAGACTCGGAGACCTCGGCCATGTAGGCGTCGCCCTTGCCGATGTACATGTCGTCGCGGATGCCGATGACGTCGGCCATGAAGGAGATCATGGTAGCGGTCTCGCGGACGGTCTCGCCGTGAGCGATCTGGGACTTCTTCTCGTCCAGGTCCTGCAGCTCAAGGCCGAGCAGGTTGGCGGCCTTAGAGAAGGAGAAGCGCGTACGGGTGGAGTTGTCGCGGAACAGAGAGACGGCCAGACCCGAGTCGAAGATCTTGGACGAAACGTTGTTCTCACGCAGCTCGCGCAGGGCGTCGGCAACGATGTAGAGAGCCTTGAGCTCATCGGTGGTCTTATCCCAGGTGTGCAGGAAGTCGCTGCCGTACATACCCTTAAAATCGAGGCCGTTCAGCTGCTCGACGAGCTCGGTAAACTTAGCGTCCATGTAAATATCCTTTCCAAAGATGAAACGATCGCAATGAGTAGATGTGCTCCGGCATGCGCGTGTGGCTAGAACATGCAGAGCGCTATGACGAGGACCCGCTACCGTTGAGGAAGCATGGGAGATAACGACCGCGGGCCCCAAGTCAACAGGGGGTGCCGGGGACACGAGCGGCCCCCGGCTCAACAAGATCAAGGAATGGGACTAGTCGATCTTGTTGTTGGTCAGACCGGCGCGGAACACGGTGGCGTCGCCATCGGCCTGGCTCGGATCGTAGAGGTTCAGGGCAGCCACATACATGGCGGCAGCGGTGACCAGGTCGTCCTTGTAGGTGACCTCGTTGGGAGCGTGAGCCTGAGACTCGGCACCCGGGCCAAAGCCAACGCAGGGGATGCCATAGCGGCCCTGGATGGAAACGCAGTTCGTGGAGAAGGTCCACTTGTCGCACAGCGGACGACCGGTGCGCTTGTCCATGCTGGGCTCGCAGCCGATGCGCTCGTCACCGAACATGGCCTTGTGGGCGTCGACGAGGGCCTTGACGTGCGGAGCGGTCTCCTTGTTGATCCACGTGGGGAAGTAAGCCTCGGTCTCGTAGACCTCGCCGGTCCAGGACGGACGGTCGTACATGTACATGGAGACCTTCACGTCGTCGCCGTACTTCTTGGCGGCCGGCAGGTTGCGGATCTCGTCCAGGCAGGACTCCCAGGTCTCGCCGGCGGTCATGCGACGGTCGATGGAGATGGCGCAGGAGTCAGCGACAGCGCAGCGGCTGGGGCTGGTGTAGAAGATCTGGCTGACGGTGCAGGTGCCGCGGCCCAGGAAGCGGGCGTCCTCAAAGTGCTCGGGGTTGTACTTGGGGTCGAGCATCTTGACGAGGCCCTTGATGTCGGTCGACTCGTCGCAGCCGTTGTTGTTGAGGGCGCGGACGTCGGCGATGATGTCGGCCATCTTGTAGATGGCGTTGTCGCCGCGGTCGGGAGCGGAGCCGTGGCAGGAGGTGCCGTGAACGTCGACGCGGATCTCCATGCGGCCGCGGTGACCACGATAGATGCCGCCGTCGGTGGGCTCGGTGGAAATGACGAACTCGGGCTTAATGCCGTCCTTGTTGTAGATGTACTGCCAGCACATGCCGTCGCAGTCCTCTTCCTGGACGGTGCCGACGACCATGATCTTGTAGCCCTCGGGGATGAGGCCCATGTCCTTCATCATCTTGGCAGCGTAGGTAGCAGAAGCCATGCCACCCTCCTGGTCGGAGCCGCCGCGGCCGTAGATGATCTCGTCGGTCTCGTAGCCCTCGTAGGGATCGGCGTCCCAGTTCTCGATGTTGCCGATACCGACGGTGTCGATGTGGGAGTCGATGGCGATGATCTTGTCGCCCTCGCCCATAAAGCCCATAACGTTGCCCAGGCCGTCGACCTTGACCTCGTCATAGCCAAGGCTCTCCATCTCGGCCTTGATGCAAGCGACAACCTCGCCCTCCTCGCAGGACTCAGAGGGGTGGCTAATCATTGCGCGAAGAAAACGCGTCATATCAGCACGATGAGACTCAGCCGCAGCCTTAATGGCATCAAAATCGAGTTCTTTAGTCATAACAGTCAACCTTTCTACAAGGGTTTACCTACAGGTAGATATCTCAGATAGATCACTTGTGCCAAGCAGCGTGAGGTCGAGCACCCGGCAAGCAAGTAAACGTAGGGTGGCGGAGCATATGTTTGCTCCGTCGCGAGTTCCGCACGCAAAGGAAAGCACTTAATGTGCTTTCCGTCTTGCGCAGGACTGTTCGAGCAGCGGAGTAAACATATGCTCCGCCACCCGGACAGGTCAGTCTGCTAGCAAGTGGGGTACTCGCCCTCCCAGACGATGCGACGGTACTGATCCGGGTCCGTGTCACCTTCCGTGGAGAAGCAGAGCACGGAGCTCGTCTTGTCCAGGCCGATGAGCTCCTTGAGCTCGGCGTACTCGGGATCGAGCATGAGAGTCTCGACCAGGCCGGTGGTCACGGCGCCGGACTCGCCGGAGATGACGCGCGGGTCGCCCTTCTCGGGAGCGCCCAGGGTGCGCATGCCGCGAGCGGTGACCCAGTCGGGGCAGGACACGAAGGCGGTGGTGTGGTTGCGCAGGATATCCCAGCCCAGAATGTTGGGCTCGCCGCAGCACAGGCCGGCCATGATGGAGGGCATGTCACCGTCCACGATACGCGGGTCGCCGTCGCCGGCGGCAGCGCCCTTGTACAGGCAGGCGGCAGGCGCGCACTCGACCACGACGAAGGTGGGCGGGTTATCGGGATACAGGTTGGTGAAGTAGCCCACTACGGCGCCGGCGAGCGAACCCACGCCAGCCTGGACAAACACGTGCGTCGGGCGGTTGATGGCCATCTCGCGCAGCTGCTCGGCAGCCTCGGAAGCCATGGTGCCGTAGCCCTCCATGATCCAGGACGGGATCTTCTCGTAGCCCTCCCAGGCGGTGTCCTGAACGATGACGCCGCGCTCGCAGGCATCGGCCTCGGCGGCGGCCATGCGCACGCACTCGTCGTAGTTGACCTCTTCGATGGTCACCGTGGCGCCCTCGGCGGCGATGTTATCGAAGCGGGGCTTGGTGGAACCCTTGGGCATGTGCACGACGGCCTTCTGGCCCAGCTTGTTGGCAGCCCATGCCACGCCGCGGCCATGGTTGCCGTCGGTGGCGGTAAAGAAGGTGGCCTGGCCAAAGTCCTTGGCCAGCTGATCGGAGGTCAGGTAATCGAAGGTGCAGTCGGCAACGTCCTTGCCGGTCTCGTCGGCAATGTAGTTGGCCATGGCAAACGATCCGCCCAGGACCTTAAAGGCGTTGAGGCCAAAGCGGTAGCTCTCGTCCTTAACGCACAGGTTGGACAGGCCCAGGCGTGCAGCCTGACCGTCCAGGCGGGCAAGCGGAGTGACGGTATATTGAGGGAACGACTGGTGGAAGGCGCGGGCCTTCTTCACGTGGTCGAGGCTCATGATTCCCAAGTGCTTATCATCGCTCTTGGGCATCGTGTTGCCCGCCCACTGGATCTTATCGGCCATACGGTGAACTCCTTAAGTCCTCTCTTGCCGGCCCCCGCATACGCGTTTCAGCCCATTCCCATTCATGCGGCTAAACTTTTATGTGGATGCCAAACAAAAAGTTTGTTAGTACTGTTCTATCACACTTTTTGATTGGCAAACCTAACAAATTGTTTGTTGCCGTAATCGGTACCTTTTCGCCGCCGAACGGTCACATAACGCAGCGACGCTTTCGTTATTTGCGAACAAGTGGGGTTTATGGCACAGTGAGCCCAAACTAATTTTTAGGAAGGCACCCATGACCCCCGCACAGATTGAGTTCTACAAGCGCCTTGCACACGGCCTGGCGCTCCAATTTGGCCCCAACTGCGAAGTCGTCGTCCACGACCTGGAGACCGAGGACGTGGACCGCTCCATCGTAGTGATCGAAAACGGCCACGTCAGCGGGCGCAAACTGGGTGACGGCCCCAGCCATATTGTGCTTGAATCCATGCACGAGGGCACCGCCGACGTGCACGACCGCGAGCCGTACCTCACCAAAACCGCCGATGGCAAGCTGCTCAAGTCCTCGACCATCTTTATCCGCAACGATGAGGGCAAGCCCGTCGGCATTTTGGGCATCAACTTTGACATTACGCTTATGAAGGCTTTTGAGCGTTCGCTCGACGCCTTTACCGGCACCGGCGGCACGGGCTACACCGAGCCCGAGCCCATTACCAAGAACATCGGCGACCTGCTCGAGGACCTGCTGCACGAGTGCGAACAGTTTGTGGGCAAGCCCGCGGCACTCATGACCAAAGACGAGCGCATTCGTGCCATTGGCTACCTCGACCGTCGCGGCGCCTTCCTCATTTCCAAGTCGAGCGAACGCGCCTGCGAGTTCTTTGGCATCTCCAAGTACAGCTTCTATAGCTACCTCAATGAGGCCAAGGCGGCGGCCGACGGCAAGTAGGCACTCGCCTAGATTGCCCCTCCCCTTTTGGGCGCGAGTTCTGGAAAGCTCGAATCCAAGACCGAGCCGCTTGGGAAGTTCCATATAATCGATGTCATTAGTATTTCGAAAGGGTGGAACAGAATGGCGTTGAGCAAGGCATCATGCACCGGTCGCGGATTGATTCCGGCAATTGGTGGACATGTGCACCGCATGTTCGATGAGGGTGAAGACGACCTGTTTTCGCTGAGCCTTGACGACGTGATGGATGATCGCCCGTGGACCGCCGACGAACTCATGGGCGGCGGGGCTCGCCCGTCAAGCCCCAATCCCGCACTTGCGCCTAAGCCCGCATCTGCGCCGGCTCCTGCGCAGTCGCCTGTTTCGACGCCCGCGTCTGCGCCCACACCCACTTCGGCGCCCACGCCCACTCCCCGCCCCGCAAGCGACCCGTCCGAGACGGCGGCGTTTCTCGCTGCAGCGACGCAGGGCAAATCGGCCGACAGCACCGTTATGTACAGCGCCCGGCAGTTGCCTGTTCCTGCGGCACGCAAGCCTCCGGTCACAAGGCTCGATGAGCCCGTTGCCCATCAGGTTGCCTACGATTCCTGGGCTGCAGCCGATCTGGATGAGACCTCTACCGGCATGCCGGCGCTCGACGTTCCAGTTAATCCGCTTTTTGCCGCCAACACGAGCGCCGCGGGCTATGAGGGCGGTGCGGCATATTCCGATTATTCCGATGGCTATGCTGACGCCGGTCGCATCGAGACCGAGGATTATGGCACCACATCGAGCGATTATCTCAACGATCCGTACGCCGCCACGCCTGCACCGGAATATGACCCGGAGGCCGCGTCCGCACCGGCGTATACCAAAAGCACGGGCGAAGAGCGCTTCGCCGATTATTACGCCGAGGAAAAGGCGCTGCGTTTTTCGGAATTTCCGCAGGCAGTCAAGGTTGCCTTTATCGCCATTGTCATTGCCCTGCTCGGTGTCATTGCGTTTGAGGGATTCCGGCTGTTCTCCGGCCCCACCCAAGCGGAGTCGGAGACCCAGCAAAAAGAGAACGATGACGAGTACCTGGACATCAACACCCTCAAGGGCGACCCCAACGACGGAGACGATGAGTAGCGAGAGCTGAAGGCGGCCGCAGGATCCCGCATCCAGCACCGGCTTCTAAGTGCTGTTTTGTCATCCAGCTACACTTTTCCGAAGTTTTAAGGTGCCTATTTCGACACTTTTCCGTACTTTTACACGGCTGATTTCGACACTTTTCCGGATGAAAGCCGAATAATCACTTGGGAAACCAACGCCGTTCACGCGTCATTTCGCAGGCGGCGCTTGATTTCTGTCCGTACACGTTGATAGACTTCCTCTTGCCCGCAAGGAGCGGGCGCATTTTATCCAGAGTCGGGGTAGAGAGTTGGCTCCACGATCCCGACGCCAACCGGCCAAGAGGCACGGTGGCCCTGCCAACATCGATGAAAGGAGTCCGTATGGACAATTTCTCCGTGCGCAGCGAGCGTAACTTCCACAACCTGATCGTCAAACCGAATCACATGCATCTTCTGGATAAGCCAAATGGCTACGCCTCGGCCATGATCAAGAGCAGCCTCTCCCACCAGATGCGCTTTACGGTGCAGGTGCTCTAGGAAGAACTCTGCGCCGCCGGCAGCCCGCACGTGCTGCAGATCAAGCTGCTTGGAGACGACTCTCGCGAGCCGTCTAGCTGGAAGCTCTTTGCTGACGGCATATGCGTTGCGGACGGATCCGGCGCCTTTGCCCGAGAGTGCTTCTGCGAGGGAGCCGAGGCATTCCTGGACCTGTGCCGCGACGCCGTACGCACGGCCGAGCTGTACTAGTGGAGCCAGAGGGAGTATGAGCTGTTGAGTGCGGCCCGCGGGATTGCGGGGGCGTAGGCAGACAGGCCAGACAGCTCGTCATACTGGTTGACGCTTCGATTCAAACAGCAGGGCGGGCTCGCGCTTACAGCCCCGCCATGCCAAACCGAATGGCGTTCTCAAAAGGCCTACCCCCTCCGCCTTCAGCTTTAGCAGCAGGTCGCCCAGCTCGGAGCACTTGCTGGAAAGGCGCGTCTGAGCTCGCTCGCCCATCCCCCACCGTTGACGGACCTCCTGGGCGCGCGGGCTCACGCGGTAGTCCCCGTCCATCATCTGCTTGAGCAGCTTGGCGGTCACGCGCGCATCGGCCAGAGCGCTGTGGGCGTGACCCGTCGACTCGTCGAACTCGATGCCAAACCACGTCGCTGCGTCACTCAAAGAGACGCACCCGTGGCTGCTCATGTCCATGATCGAGGTGTAAAACGCCTGCAGGTCGGCCCAGTCCGTAGGAAATGCGGAAAGATCGATGTGCTTTGCTTGGCACTCGATCAAAAGCTGTCGACGATCCGCCCCGCTCCAACAGACCACCTGGGCGGAGTAGCGCCCGATCCAATCGCTGAGCCTTTTGATCACCATGTAGAGCGGATCGGCCATCGCGGTGCCCACGGCCGATATCCCTGTGAGCTCGCGAACGGGGAACGCAACGCCTTCGGTAAATTCCGTCTGTACAAACTGCGAGAACTCGCCCATAACGTTGCCGTGGTAATCGAGCTTGACGGTGCCGGCCTCGATAATCTCATTGCACAGTCCACGGCGCTGACGCTGCTTTGGCACCGGCGCAAACTCAAAGTCCAGCACAATCTGGCGCGCAAAGTTCGTCGTATCGATAGCCGAGATACACGGCGTCTTTTCAGCTGACACGGTTGGGCCTTTCTCCGTCAACTGCCGCTCGTTACATAGGCGGCTACATTGCCGTAAGGATAGGCGCCCGTGCGGACACAAAAGCGGGACGCAATGCCACGCGCGCCAGGCATACGCCATGCAGACGGCCCCAAGAGAATCGCCCGCTCTATTCAAATGCCTGAAAAAGATTTAGGCCCGGTGACTTGAATCAGAGGTCATCCCGGGCCCATCAGAGCTCGTAGAGCTCTTGGTTGCTTTGGTCTCGCTCTTCACGGCGCTTATCGAACTTTCCGAGGCACTCAAGCAGCATTCGAAGCATAAAAAGAGGGGTCGACGCCGTTAAGGCATTGACCCCTTAAACTGAGTAACGGCGCTGCCCAGCTCTTCACTACTTGGGCTGCCGTCGACTTTATTCTACCCACGGGTGCCAGGTTTAACAAATGGATTTTCGGTAACGAGGCCTCGGCAACCGCCGCCTTGATTGGCGACCCATGCTCTGCCACAGGCCGAGGGTTGTCGAAAAGTCAAACATTATAGCTACCCATAATATAGCCAGCTATAACGTCATTCGACGACCGGCGCAAACGCCCACGCGGACACGAAATGCGCTGCGGTGCCATTGGGGATTATGGGATGCGCTTTCCGCTCGAGGCCTCAACCGGAAACGACATCCCGGTCTGAAGGCCAAATCCGGGGCGTAGTTTCCGCTTGAAGACCGATTCGGAAAGGTTGTCCCGTTCTGGAGCCAAATACTGGGTCGTAGTTTCCGCCAAGCATGCCATCCGGAAAGCGTGTCCCGTTCTGAGCCTGAATTCTGGGATGAACTTTCCACTGAAGCATCTACTGGAAAATACATCCCGTTCCGAGGCTTAATTCTGGGATGCACTTTCCGCGGAGAGACTACCGTTTTTCGAAAAAGTACACGTCCCTAAACTTACCAGGTCTTCATAACTTGTTGCCGTTCACGGGAGCCAATCACCGCCCACCGATTCGAATGTAAAAATGTCGCCGAAAACAGGCCATCTACCTGCATGGTTAGATTTTGGTCAGCTTTTGGTCAGTTGGGCGGCAAGTTGCGGCTGATACGTTTTTTGCTACCCAAAAGGAGGCGGTAGCTCATGACCCATTGCAATGACCAACTCATCGACCAACTGCTCACTCAAGCCGAACAAGAGGGGCGCTGTCTGATTCCCCCGAGCACGGCAATCCGAAAAGCGCTCCTTCGGCGCACCGGCGGCACGGTTGTCTCGCCCATGCCGGGGTTGTTTGCGCGAAAAACGCGCTGGGATGAACTCAACCGAGCGCAACGCCATTGCGAAATCCTCCGCGCCCTTGCGATCATCCACCCCGATTGGACGTTCTGCTCGTTTTCGGCAGCTTGCCTGCTGGGGCTCGAGGTCTCGTGGCGACACCTGAATGTCGTGCATGTTTGCAGCTCGACAAAGCCGTCGGCTCGCCCGGGCGCACATATTCAGCGGCACCAGATTGAGCCGGCCGGAGCAATACGCAGAGCCGGCATATCGGTAACGCCGCCCATCCAAACGGTCACAGATTGCCTGTTGCAGACCGGTTTTGCCGACGGCATGCCCATTGCCGATTCGACGATCTCAAAGCTCGGCCTTGCGCGGGAACAGCTGATGGAGGCCGTCGAGCAACGAGCGACCGCCTGCAATGGTCGCGCGATTCGCACCGCCCTCACAACACTTCGATATGCCGACGCCCGCGCCGAGAGTGGTGGAGAATCGGTCGCCCGAGCCGTCATGATCGAGACGGGCTTTGCACCCGACTGGCTTCAATACGAGCTGACGGACCCCTTCGATTCGGCCAAACCCATACGAACGGACTTTGCCTGGGAGCGCCAGGCGCAGGAACTCACGCTGGGCGAGCTCGACGGGCTCATCAAATATACCGACCAGACCATGCTGGCCGGACGCACCACCGCCGAGGCGCTCGTTGCCGAACGACAGCGCGAGGCGCACCTATCGCTCTACGGCCACCCTCTGCTGCGCTTTACCATGAACGAGGTCCGCCCGGCAGGAATGCTCGCCAAAAAGCTGCAGACGGCAGGCATCCGGCAGACCGCGCTGCCGACATGGCTCAACGAGGTAGACCTGTAGGAGCTGCTAGGCCACGCATCGCCAGATCGCATCCCCCTATCTGGGCCGCGTTTTCCCAACGACCACGCCAACGGAAAGTGCGTCCTAGCCTGGACGCTCAAAACGGGATGCACTTTCCGGATGGCGGGCCTGGCGGAAAGCGTGTCCCGGAATCCCGTCTCAGAGCTGGACAGGCTTTCCGGTTGAGTCCTTCAGCGGAAACCGCATCCCGGAATAAACACTCAAACTGGGATGCGCTTTCCAAACGACCGGCCAGCGGAAAACGCATCCCATTCTGAGCCATGATTCCGGGACACAGCTTCCGCATGCGGCCCCGTTGGGAAAGTTCATCCCGTTCTGAGACCGAATTCCGGGACGCCGTTTCCGCCTGAGGCTTCAGCCGGAAAACGCATCCCACTCTGGAGCCGAATTCCGGGACACGCTTTCCGCTGGAGGGCCGATTCGGAAAACGAATCCCATTCTGAGCGCTCATTTCGGGACGCAGTTTCCGCTCTAAGCAAAAGGCCCCGGCTCGCGATGGAGCCGGGGCCAAAGGCGCAGCGTATGCAGTTGATGCTGAGCATGGACAGCCCGTCAGTAATGGCCGTCCGCGCTCTACTCTACCCGCGGTGACGAGCGCGGCTGTACGGCGTATCCACCATGGGCAGATCCGGACGCAGCTTGCCGTCGAATGCGCGGTAGGCGTTCTGCACGGCGGGCGCCGTGGGGATCGTTGCGATCTCTCCAATGCCCTTGCCGCCGTATGCCACGGGCAGCAGCTCGTCCTTCTCCACGTAGATGGCGTGGATATCCGGAATCTCGGGCGCACGGAACAGCCCGAGCGTGCCGTACCTTGCCTGGGGTACGCAGTCCTTGAGCGGCCAGTCCTCGGTCAGCGCATAGCCCATACCCATGAGCACGCCGCCTTCGATCTGACCCTGGATGGAGATGGGGTTGACCACCTTGCCGGAATCGTGTGCGGCATAGACCTCGCTCACGCGGCCGCCATCATCCAGAATGACCACATGTGTGGCAAAACCGTAGCAGATGTGGCTCTTGGGGTTGGGGACGTCGGCGCCCAGTTTGTCGGTCGGTTCCAGGTACACGTAGCCAAACTCGCAGCCCTCGAGCGCCTTGATGGCGGTCGTGGGATCTTGAGGATGCATACCCTGGCCGGCGACGAGTTCTTGCGTGCGCAACTGGTAGGCGCGACCGTCGTCGTACTCGATCTTGACGCCGTCGCCATGCGCACTCACGGGAGCATCGGGCGCAGGTTTGCCGGCCTCGATGCCAACCATGGCATCGCGCAGCAGGAAGGCGGCACCGCGCACGGCCTCGCCGGTCACGACCGTCTGACGCGAGCCAGACGTGGTGCCGGAGTCGGGAGCGTTCTCGGTGGAGCACTCGCCGTTGGCAATGCAGCTCAGCGGCAGGCCGCATGCCTCGGCAACGTCCTGCAAAAAGACGGTGTTACAGCCCTGGCCGATGTCGGACGTGGCGGCATAGACCACGGCCACGCCGTTCTCGACGCGAATCTTGCAGCGGCCGGCATCGGGCAGGCCCACGCCCACGCCGGCGTTCTTCATGGCGCAGGCAATACCGGCGTGTCCGGGATGCGCATAGTAGGCATCTTTGACCTCGAGCAGCGTCTCCTTAAGCGCCGTGGAGCAGTCGGCAATCTGGCCGTTGGGCAAAACCTCGCCCGGCTCGATGGCGTTTCTATAACGAATCTCCCACGGGTCCAGACCGACCTTCTCGGCCAGCAGGTCGATCAGGCTCTCGAGCGCAAACTCGGACTGGCACACGCCAAAGCCGCGGTACGCGCCGGCGGGCGGGTTGTTGGTGTAGTAGCCAAAGCCGCGGATGTCGGTGTTCTGGTACTTGTAGGGGCCGACGGCATGCGTGCAGGCGCGCTCGAGCACCGGGCCGCACAGCGACGCGTAGGCGCCGGTATCAAAGTTGATCTCGCAGTCCAGGCCGGTAAAGTTGCCCTCTGCGTCGCAACCCAGCGTAAAGGTGCCGTCCATGGCGTGGCGCTTGGGATGGAACGCGAGCGACTCGGCACGCGTGAGCTTGCACTTCACAGGACGCTGGAGCTTATAGGCAGCAAGCGCGGCCAGGTGCTGAACCGAAACGTCCTCCTTGCCGCCAAAGCCGCCGCCCACGAGCATGGTCTCGACGACCACGCGCTCGGGCTCGCTATCCCAGCCAAACATGTGGGCACACTCTTTGCGCGTGTCGTAGGCGCCCTGGTCGGTCGACTGCACCTTGACGCCGTTCTTGTACGGGAAGGCGACGGCGCACTCGGGCTCCAAGAAGCCATGCTCGGTAAAGGGCGTGGTAAAGCGCTGTGTCACGGTGAACGCGCTCTCTGCCAGCGCCTTGGCGGCGTCGCCGCGCGTCACATGGCGGCTCTGGCACACGTTGTCCTTGAGCTCCACCGTGTTGCCAAAGGCAAAGAAGCTGTCGTGCAGACGCGGCGCGTCGGCGGCCCTGGCCTCGGCAATGTTGCGCACGGGCTCCAGCGGCTCGTAATCGATTTTTACGAGCTTCTTGGCCTTCTCGAGCGTCGCCTCGTCCTCGGCAACCACCAGCACGATGGCATCACCCACGCAGCGGGTGATATCGCCCTGGGCGATCATGACGTCCCAGTCCTGAATAAGGTGGCCGACCTGGTTGACCGGCACGTCCTCGGCGCGCAGGATGCCCACCACACCGGGCAGGGCCTCGGCCTTGGAGGTATCGATGGAGAGCACGCGGGCGCGCGGATACTTGGAGCGCACGGCGCTGGCATAGGTCAGGCCCGGCTGATCGAGCTCGTCGATGTCGTCGGGATACTTGCCCTCGCCGAGCACCTTCTTGCGCACGTCGATACGGAAGGCGCGCTTGCCCACGCCGTAGTCGTCGCCGCGCTCCAGGCCCTCGTCAATCTGCTTTTCGCCGCGGAGCACCGCAGCGGCCAGCGAAATGCCCTCGATAATCTTCTTGTAGCCGGTGCAGCGGCAGACGTTGCCGCGGATGGCGTACTTGATCTGCTCCTCGGTGGGCTCGGGGTCCTCGGCGATGAGCGCCGCGCCCGCCATGACCATGCCGGGGATGCAAAAACCGCACTGCACGGCGCCCACGGCGCCAAAGGCGTACACAAAGGCCTCGCGCACGTCCTCGGGCAGGCCCTCGACGGTCACGATGTTGCGACCGGCGGCAAGAGCGGTGGTCAGCACGCACGCCTTGACGGCCGCGCCGTCTACATGGATGGTGCAGGTACCGCAGGCGCCCTCGGAGCAGCCGTCCTTGGCGGAATGGATGTGCAGGTCGTCGCGCAGGTAGCGCAGCAGCGGTTTATTCTCCGTCGTCGTGCGCTCGACGCCGTTAACGGTAAAAGTGAATTCCTGTGCCATGGTGATTCCCCTCTACACGCCGGCGGCGATGCCGGTGCGGTCGTGAATGGCGCCATGCGGGCAGACGACGGCGCACATGCCGCACGACAGGCAGTCCGCGCCGTCGATATGGGCGCAGTTGTCCTCGATACGGATAGCGCCGGCAGGGCACTTTTTGGCGCACATGCCGCAACCGATGCAGCTGGTGTCGCAGATCTTGCGCGCAATGGCGCCCTTATCGGTGTTATTGCAGCGCACCAGGATGTTCTGGTAGCCGGGAACGAAGGCAATCACGCGCTGCGGGCACGCCATGCCGCACAGGCCACAGCCCGTACACTTTGAGCGATCCACGCGGGCGATGCCATCGACCAGCGCAATGGCACCGTGGGGGCAGGCCGTGACACAGGCGCCACAGCCAATGCAGCCTTCGCTGCAGCGGGCGTCGCCGCCTGCGGAGGCGCAACCGCTTCCGCAGGCAACGTAGGCCACGTTATGTTGAATGGATTTGGCCATAAGAGACTCGCCTATTTCTTAAGAAGGTACGAATAGTTGTCGCGCACAGCCCTGATGGTCAGGCGGACGGCCTCGGGAAGGCCAGTGTTGACGGCATCGACCGAGACGGTGCGGACCGTGCCGGCCACGCGGACCTTAAAGTGATCCTCGCCCACGGCCAGGAATCCCTCGTTCTCGGAGTTCTCCATGTCCTGTTCGCTCCAGAACAGGGTGAGCTTGTCCTTGTAGGGACGACCCTCCTGGTAGGGGCAGAACACGGCGCAGTTGCCGCACTCGTTGCACATGCCGTCGACGTGGACGACCTGGTGCTTGTCCAGGCCCGGCACCTTAATTGCCACGTTGGCGCGGTTGGGGCACACGTCGCAGCAGACCTCGCACACCGAGCCGCAGCCCAGGCAGCGAGTCTTGGTGCAGTTGCGTTTGTCGCGGCAGAGCGTTCCCTTGCGCTCGTAGCAGGTGTCCTCGCGGCCGGCCTGCTCGTTGCAGTCGGCGTACTTGTTAAAGTCCACGTCGGCAATGGCACGGGCGACCTCGGCGGCGTCGGCGATAGCCTCGACCACGGTGGCGGGACCGCGGCGACAGTCGCCCGCAGCCCAGACGCCCTCAACACCGGTGGAGGTGGCGGCAAGACGGCCACGACGGTCATGCTCGACGCCCGCGGCATCGTACAGGCTGGCATCGATGCCCTCGCCCACGGCGCAGATCACCGTGGTGGCGGAAAGCTCGACGGTCTCGCCCGTGGCGACGGGGCTGCGACGGCCGCTTGCATCCGGCTCGCCAAGCTCCATAACGTCGCAGGCCAGCACGGCGCCGTTGAGTGCCTTGGGCGCCAGCAGCTCGCAGAACTCAACGCCGTCGGCAAGAGCAAGATCGAGCTCTTCCTCGTCGGCGGGCATCTGCTTCTTGGTGCGGCGATACACCAGACGCACGTTCTTCACGCCTGCCAGGCGCTTGGCCACGCGGGCGGCGTCCATGGCGGTGTTGCCGGCGCCAATGACCACGACGTCCTCGCCCAGCTCGAGTTTCTCGCCCTTCTTGGCGGCCTCGAGGAACTCCAGCACGTCGAGCTCGGCGCCCTCGCCCAAGCCTGCAGAGCCGGGCATCCAGGCACCGGTGGCCACGACCACGTCGGTAAAGCCCTGGGCCTTGAGTTCGTCGATGGACTCCACGCGAGCGTTGAGCTGCACCTTGGCGCCAAAGGCCAGGCAGAGCTCGGCATCGTGGGAGATATCGTCGCTGGCAATACGGAACTCGTGGACTCCGGCGAAGTGCAGGCTGTGCGCGGCGTCAGCTTTGAAGTGCATAAGGGCGAG
>URUI01000010.1 GCA_900551015.1 uncultured Collinsella sp. | reverse complement strand
TGTCGCGGAAGCGGTGAATATGGCGAAAGAACTGCAGGAGCGGCCGATGAAGATCACAAAGGATATTTATCCTATTCTGGCAAGAAAATACAAGTCAACACCATCTAATGTGGAACATAATATCAGGACATTGGTAAATATCTGCTGGATCAATCACAAAGAAGATCAGGAACTGATAGCAGGATGTTCCATGGAGGATAAACCTACAAACAGTGAATTTATTGATATTCTGGCATATTATCTGAATAAAACAGAGGAAATGTCAAAATAGCAGGGACTTATAGTCTCTGAAACGGAATATGATTTCCTTCAAGAAATCTGCATAGCATGTCGTCCCAGAGATGTTCGGACTTTTTGTCCAGGGAAAAGGAGGAGTAGGAAACGCCGGCGGTACATAACAGAGATTTGCTTTTGTACTGAATGTTAAGATAAAAATTACATACTGAGGTTGTGGATTGTCTTCCCAGATTCTTCAAAAGGTTCTGTGCCTGAAAAGGAGAGAGCTGGAACACGATTTTGAAGTGCAGTGGTGTGCGCTTACCGCGGATGATGGAAAAACAGTAAGGTTTGACATCGCGCCACAGGGAATATTCCACAGCTTCTTTTTTATATTCCTCTACAGTGTCTGTGTCAAAAAAATCCTGCTGGAGATGTCCGTCAATGGTGAAGGTGTTAAATGTAGTGACGGAAGCTTCAACCAGAGAAAAATTGTCAAATACTTCACCGATAAGCAGCTTATTCATAAAATCCTTAACATCTGAAATAGTTAATGCAAGCATAGAAATCCTTTCATGACTCCTGAAATTACTCTGCTGTCAGTTCTGTAATGTCTATAGATATTACAGGCTTGGACAGAATTGTAGGAGTATTTTATTATTATAAATCAGATTGAAAAAAAAGAACAGAGTTTTTGAGAAAAAGGCTTTTCAAAAGGAAAACAGTATGATAAGATATATCTGGTATTCGAAACTACATATAATGGAAAAGAGGACGATATAATTGAGATATAAGATTGTCATAGATAGTTGTGGAGAACTTTTGGATGAATGGAAAGATGATGAACATTTTGAATCAGTCCCTCTGACTTTGATGGTGGGAGCTGAGCAGATCATAGATGATGAGACGTTTGACCAGGCGGCTTTTCTTAAGAAAGTGGCTGACTGCCCGGAATGCCCGAAGTCAGCCTGCCCGTCACCGGAGAGATATATGAAGGCGTATGATTGTGAGGCAGAGCATATTTATGCAGTAACTTTATCTTCTGAATTGAGTGGATCTTATAACAGTGCATTGCTTGGTAGAAATCTTCTTCTGGAGGATCATCCGGATAAAAAAATCCATATATTTAATTCACGTTCCGCATCTATCGGACAGAGCCTGATTGGAATGAAAATCCAGGAATGTGAAGAAGCGGGAATGAGCTTTGAAGAGGTGGTGTCAACAGTAGAACACTATATTGAAGGACAGCATACATTCTTTGTACTTGAGAACCTTGATACATTGAGAAAGAATGGACGCCTCAGCAAGGTGAAAGCTTTAGTGGCAAGTGCATTAAAGATCAAGCCGGTTATGGGATCTACAGATGATGGAAATATCTGTCAGCTGGATCAGGCAAGAGGAATGAACCGTGCCATGATCAAAATGGTGGAACAGGTGATAGCAAAAACTCCGGACAGTGCTGAAAAAGTGCTGGCAATCAGTCATTGCAACTGTCCTGCAAGAGCACAGGTGCTCAAGGAAGCTTTTGAGGAAAGAATGAAACTTGCGAAGATCGTAGTTCTTGACACAGCAGGCGTAAGTTCGATGTATGCAAATGACGGCGGAGTGATCGTTGCTGTATAATAGATTGCCTATTTTCTTTTGCAATAAAGTGTGCTATAATCAGAAAATACGAAATATTAGATGCAAAGGAGATATATCATGAGCCAGAAGAAAGTCGATGCTTATAAGGCCAGAAAAGGACAGCATAGCAAAGCAGACAAGAAAGAAAAAATGCTTTTTGGACTGGAAATGTTTGCCTGGGCATTTATTTGTGTTGTGATCGTTGCATGGATTGGCTATTCTGCATATGCCAAAGTAACAGGAGCCAAAGAGAATGTGGTTCAGAATACAGTAATGGATACTACTGCGCTTGACAATTACATTTCAAATATGACAACAGATACAACGGATGATGCAGACAGCACAGATGCTGATACAACAGATGCAGATGCTGAAGATACAACTGCTTCTGAAGACACAGACAGCGAGGACACAGTTACAGATGATACTGCCACAGATACAGAAGAAACCGCTGATGATAAAGAATCAACAGACGATACTGCATCCACAGATGACGCAGAGACAGAAAGTACAGATTCTGCTTCCGACGATTGGCCACGATTCGCACAACGTGTGCGTGGTGGGCGACAACGCGGCCGACATGATGGCTGCCGTCGAGGCTGTTGGCCAGGGCGGCCACGTGCTGGTACGCGATGGCGAGGTCGTAGCGCGCATCCCGCTGGCGCTCGGTGGCCTGATGAGCGAGGGCACGGCCGAGGATGTCGCCGCGCAGCACGACGACTTTATGGTCAAGGCGCGCGCCATGGGCATCGAGCCGCCGCTCGACCCCATCATGGGCATCATCTTCCTGCCCCTGCCGGTGATCCCGACGCTCCGCATCCGCCCCGAGGGCATGTTCGACGTCACCACCTTCACCTACGCCGACTAGTCATCGGGGACGTTCTTAAACGACTAGTCGTCGGGGACACTCTTCCGTGTGTCGCCTGCCGCCGCGGTCGTGGGCTCTCTGGCACGCGTGAGCTATTTGCCAGGTCTATGTAACGTTTACGCCCGCGGAGTCTTATTTGAGCTCCCTTTGGGTACGTTGGAATCGGATACACGTTCGATTCCAACAAGCCCGAAGGGAGCTTTTCTATGTTTAAACTGATTGCATCCGATATGGACGGCACACTGCTTGACGAAAACGGCCAGGTGCCTCCCGAGACCTACGAACTGATTCTGGCGCTACACGAGCATGGCGTGCATTTCGCCGCATCGTCAGGTCGTCGCTACGATCGCCTGTGCGAGTTCTTTGCGCCCGTTCGCGACAAGATGGACTTTGTCGCCGCTAACGGCGCCCAAGTCTACGCCGACGGTAAGATGGTAGACCGTGAGGTGTATTCCCACCTGGCGATTCGAAGGCTCGCCCAAGCCGTCAGGACGTTTCCCAATCTGCATCTTGCGCTCTTTGACCGAACCAAGTCCTTCCTGCTCGATGACGAGTGCAAGTTCGTGCGTGAGGTCGATAAGGACCTTCCCAATGCCGAGCGTATTTGGGAGCTGCCCGATCCCAGCGTAAATATCATCAAAGCGAGTATCTTTTGCGACGACAGTGCGGTTATGGACAGTGCGTACGTGCTACAGCGCGAACTTGGTCAGCTCTTTACTTTTGCGCCTTCGGGCAACGCGTGGATCGATGCCATGCAGCCCGGTGTGTCGAAGGCCTCGGGTATCGCGCAGCTCGCGGAGCATTACGGCATTGGTCGCGACGAGGTCATGGCGTTTGGCGACTCGATGAACGACTACGAGATCATTCGCTTTGTCGGCACGGGCTGCGCGATGGAAAACGCGCGCCCCGCGCTCAAGGCGGTGGCCGATCGCGTGGTGGGTTGTAACCGCGACCACGCCGTCCAGCAGGAGCTCCGTCGCGTGCTGGAGAGTCTCTCCTAATCCGGCAGATGGGGACGTTCCTTTTCTGCCGACAGTGGGGGACAGTCCTTGCAGCTTTTTGCGAAGAGTGTCCCCAGTGACTAGTCGTTTAAGAACGTCCCCAATGACTGACCAATGACTAGGCGAGGGCGGCCATGATGGTGCGGGCGACGCCGTCGTGGTCGTTGTCGTATTCGGTGATGGCGTCGGCGGCCTCGCGATCTTCGGGCTCGGCGTTGATCATGGCCATGCCATGGCCCGCTGCCTGCAGCATGGGGATGTCGTTGATGTTGTCGCCGAACGCCCAGGCGTCGGCGAGACGCTCGCCCAGATGCTCACACAGCCACGTGAGGGCCGTTCCCTTGGTGGCGCCTTCGCCCATAACCTCGATATTCATGGCGTACGAACGCGTGACCTCAATGCCTCCGAGCGTGTCGAGCGCCGCCGCGATGGCGTCGCGATCGGCGGGGTCGTGCCAGTACATAGCGATGCGTTCGAGCGTCTCGACCTCGTCGATCTTGCTGTCGATATTCATGTCGATCGGCGTTCGTGTGCGCTTGAGCGAAGCCGCGATGTGGGGGTCGCCGCCACAGAACTCATCCAGACGCCCGTATAGCGAGCGGGGGAGGAAGCACTGCCCATCCGCGAAGATATCGAAGGTCACATCGTGGCCGGCGGCAATGCGATGGATGCGGTGGGCAATGCCACGGTCGAGCGGACGGCTCAAGATGCACGTGGCGCGCGAGGCGTCGGTGGGCGTATCCTCGTCGAGCTGCCAGACGCTGGCGCCGTTGGCACAGACCGCGTAATGCACGGCGGGATGGGCGAGAATGGGCTCAAAGATGCCCGACAGTGGACGTCCCGTGCAGGGAACAAACTCGATGCCACGACGTGCGAGCTCGTCGAGCATCGCCCAGGTGGCATCGCTCATTTGCTTATCGCTCGTCAGCAGCGTCCCATCCATATCGGAAAACACAATCATTTGATGCAGCCCTTTCTACTGGCATAAAAAGCGTGGCCGAGGGCTTGGGTCCCTGGCCACGCTCGAGTTCTATAACGATTCGCGTCCTAGCGGTCGGCGAGCGGCTTGTACTCCAGCGGCTCGATCACCGGACGATAGGCCGGGCGAATAATACGGTGCGCGCAGAAGAGCTCTTCCATGCGGTGTGCCGACCAGCCGGCCATGCGGGCGACGGCGAATAACGGCGTAAAAAGCGTCTCGGGCACGCCGAGCATCTTGTAGATAAAGCCTGTGTACAGGTCGATGTTGGCGCAGATGGGCTTGGTCATGCCGTGGTCGCGCATGACCTGGGGTGCCAGGCGCTCGATGCGCTCGATGAGCGCGAACTCTTCGCCCAAGTCCTTCTTGGCTGCCAGCGAGCGCGCGTAACGGCGGCAGACCTCGGCGCGCGGGTCGCTGAGCGTATAGACGGCGTGGCCCATGCCGTAGATGAGACCCGTGCCGTCGAAGGCCTGCTTGTCGAGGATCTTGCCCAGATAGGCTGCGACCTCGTCCTCGTCCTCCCAGTTGGAGACATGCGCGCGGATGTCCTCGTGCATAGACACGACCTTGGCATTGGCACCGCCGTGGCGCGGGCCCTTGAGCGAGCCGATAGCCGCGGCGTAGGCGGAATACGGGTCGGTGGCCGATGAGGACAGCACGCGGCAGGCGAACGTGGAGTTGTTGCCGCCGCCGTGCTCGGCATGCAGCATGAGCATCACGTCGAGCAGCATGGCTTCGTCGCGGGTGAACGCCATGCCACCGCGCAAGACCTGTAGGATGGTCTCGGCGGTGGAGAGGCCGGGCGTGGGGTGCGGCACGTGAACCTCGGAGCCGCGAAGCTTGGCGACCGAGGCCATGTGTGCGAAGGCGGCGATGCGCGGGAGACGTGCGAGCATGGAAATGGCGACGTCGATTTCGTGCTCGGGCGTGATCACGTCTGGTTCGGCATCGAAGGCGTAGAGCAGCAGTACGGCGCGCTGGAGCACGTTCATGATGCTCGACGACACCGTGGTCATAGGGAACTCTTTAACGTACTCGTCGCTCAGATGTCTAAAGGCGCCCAGGCGCTCGCAAAAGCCGTCGAGCTCTTCCTTGTTGGGCAGCGAACCCGTGATAAGCAGATAGGCGACTTCCTCGTAGCCGTAGCGATTCTCGGCCTGGGCATTGTTGACCAGATCCTCAATGCTGTAGCCGCGAAGCGTGAGCTTGCCCTGATCGGGCACGACCTTTCCGTCGACCTTGTTGTAGCCGTGCACATCCGAGATGCGAGTGAGGCCCGCGACCACGCCCGAACCGTCTGCATTGCGCAGGCCGCGCTTGACATTGTGCTCGACAAACAGGTCCTCGTCATAAGGGTCGGTCGGCAGGCCGTGGTAGAGGTTTTCGCTTTCGGGCGAAATCTGACGGCTCGCCTCGTAATCCAGAACCAGGCGGCTCAAGTGGTCATCGAAGCGGTAATAGATTTTCTTGGCGTCGTAGGCCATGCGCGCTCCTCTCCGGGCCGCATCGGGGTGACTTGCATGGGCATGCGCGCGTCAGGCTATCCCCAGCGGCTTGCTCGCTACAGGCGGTACATAAAGTTGAAGACGTCCTCGCGCTGGATGGACACGTTGACGCCCGAAAGCTCGCCGGCCTCGGCCAGCGCCTTCTGCAGCTCGGCGAAGTCGAGCTTGGACTCGGCGGTATCGGCCAGCATGGTCATGGTGAAGATGTCCTCGATAATGGACTGCGTGATGTCGCGGATGTCGACGTTGGCCTCGCCTAGGACACGGGTGACGCCGGCGACGATGCCGGGGCGGTTCTTGCCAAGGACGGTGATGACGATACGGGAGGACGAGATCTCGGCCATGGGAAACCCTTTCGCGTGATTGCGGCGCGCGGGGCGCTCCGCTACGGTACAGTGTTCATCATTGTACCTGTCTGGCGCAAAAAAGGCGTGCTCGCTGCGGCGTTACATGCCTGCAACATGAGCGTAAGGGGGAAGGCCGCACGGGGAAGAGCCGTCTGGCGCGTGTCCGGCTCGTGTTGGGTTGATTTCCGATCTCAGCCGAACACATTGAGCGGACAGGCCGTTCCCGCAGTCAGCCGAACGCCTCCGACGGCTGATTCCGAACTGGAAGCGGAGGGCATCCCCGCCCTTCGGTAGGGGATACCGCTCCGCGGCGCATGCCGCGGGCGGCGCCCCTATCGGACCACCGTGACCTCAGTTGGGATGGGCCCAGCACTGCCGCGTACTCGGTGAGCTAGAGCCAACTGTTCGTCTTCACGTCGCGTATGGCGATATTTCGGTCGTCCGGCTCGGTGATGCCGTAGCCGAACGCCTGGAGCGTCTCGATGGACTCCTGGATCCTCTGTTGGAACATGGGACCCGGATCGACCCTCGGCCCGAGGTGCCCGCGCCAAAGGCACGGCGTGGCGCGCAGCATGTTATGGATTTTGGAGATGGGCTCGATGTCGGCGTAGACGTTGAGCGTCGCCATGGCGTCCTTGTGGCCGAGGATCGATTGGAGCGCCTTGATATCGCCGCCTTGGCGGATCCACTGCGTTGCGAACGTGTGGCGAAGGCCGTGGAACGTGATCAGCTCGTCGTTGGTGCCCATGAGGCCGTTGGTCTCCGAGAACGTCTTGAACGCCCTGCGGATATAGCTTGTCGTCGCGAAGGTCGCGCCCGGCTCCGACAGGATGTAGCAGTCCCCGATCTCGACCGCCCCGGTAAGGCCGCGCAAGCGCAGCTTTCCGCAGTCGATCTCGTGGGTCTCCTTCAGGAAGGGGAGTAGGCCGACCGGGTCGATGGGGATACCCCTGGCGTCATGGGTCTTGGTGTCCTTGATGAACGAACCCATTCCCTTCGCGTACGCCACCGAGTGTCTGATCGAGATCAGGCCCGTCTCGAAATCCACATCGCACCACCGAAGGCCGCAGACCTCGCCGATTCGCATCCCCGTGTGCAGGGCGAGTACGACCGCCCTCTAATCCTCGGCGGACCAATCGAATCCGAACTCCTTTCGGGCATCCTCTTCGCTCATGACTTCGAGAAGGTCTCCGGGTTGGCAACGAAGGGCGAGGCATAGCTGCTCGAGTGTGTTGAAGCGAATGCCGCGAATATGCCCTTTTTTAATACGGGACAGGTTCACGGGCGTGGTTCCAATCCTTTCGGCAAGTTCGTTCGAGGAAATCTTTCGCTCGGCCATGATCTTGTCGAGGCGAACAATTACGGGCATGGCGTTTCCTTACGCAATCTCGTCGGAGTCGAGGTACAGCTCTCGGGCGTACAAGAAGAGCTGGGAAAGCATGAACAGGACGATGCCGAGAACCAGAGAGGTCCAATCGAATGATGAAGCGATCTCTTGGGCGCCGACGGCCCCCTCGCCGCCAAACATCGAAACGGAGGTTTTGAGTGAGCCGGCGTAGAGGCTGGTGGCAGCTTGAACAACGAAGAGAATGCCGAGCACCTTCAAGCATGTCGCAGACCCTTTCTTGAAGGGGTCTCCGCTCTTGATCGTCCACACGAGAACGGCGCTGAGGATGGTCGTAGCGATACCGATGACGGCAGGGACCAATGTCGAGATCGCAAGGGCTGGATACGCGGGGGAGTCTGCAATTACAGGGTTGTCGAGCACTTCGATTGCTGGCTTTAAGGAGAACGCCACTTGTGCGATGGCGGTGGCGCAAAGGGTCGCAGAGGCTATCGCACATGCGATGCGGAAGGAATGAAGCCGGGGAGTGCGATTGTCGGAACTCATAATAACCTCCGAAGAATTTAAAAAACTCAGGTTACTTTTTAACAGTTTATGTTAAATTGACTTTGCCTGCAAGTAATCACAGCATGCTGCAACCGAAACCCCTCTAGATTGGAGAGGATTATGTTCAGTACTGTTAAGTCGTGTAAGCTCTTGGTTTTCCTCGGCCTCGCTCTTTGTCTGTTGCTGCCGGGAGCCCCCGCTTTTGCGGATACCCCGATGCCTCCTTCCCAGGAGAGCAGCCAGTGTGCCCTCGTTGAGCCCCTCGGGTATACGGACGACGTCGTCGATACCTACTGGAGCTACAGCTGTCCTCGCGGCGTAAGCGGGCACAGCATCTCGATGTTCAACATCTCTTACAAGACGATCTCCTACCGAAATGGCTATCGCCGATCCGCGCATCATAGGGAATCCCGCCTCGCTGCAATGTGCTCCTGTGGTGTTCTTGGCACAACTGATAAATGGCAATTTGTCTATAGCACCTACTAGATGCGAGGAAGGGCCGAGCATTTTGTTCGGCCCCTCTGTTCCGACTGGATGAGGTTAAGGTTGGCGATGAATATGCTCAAAATCTCGAAGGCGATCTTTAGGTCGCTTCTCTCCTCCAGGTCGCTCTGTGTTGTCGTTGTTGCGTTGATGGTTCTTTGTGCTCTGCCCGTCTTCAGGAGCGCGGCTGGCATCGACGGACGGGTCGAATACCTCGAGTCGGGAATAACCCGTGTTGAGCAGGAATTGTCAGCATCCTATGCGGATGCGCTTGTGAATGCGGGGGAGGACGGTGTCTATACCTCTTCATCAAGCATGCCCGCGCTTCTGTACCCTCTTGCCGCGGGACGTCTTATCTTGGCACCACTCTCTCCCCTACTTCCGTTTCTGCAGATATCGGATGGAGAGTACACCTATTATGACGGATCGAAGGAGTACTTGCTATGGGTCGCAACGGCCGTTGCCGTCTCGTTCCTTGCCGCGCGTCTTAACAAACGTGAAAAGCTCATCATCCAGGCACCGATGGGCGAGCTGGGTAGACTTGTTGCATCGAGCGTATGGGCGAGTGTTTTTGCAATGCTTGCCGTCCTCGCTATCAATCTTCCAGGGATAATCGCCGCGCTTGTGAAGAATGGCCCGGGCTCGCCGTTCTATCCGATAGGCTACATTCAATATGCGACTCCGGTTATCAAACCGGCTTGGCTGGTGTTCGCGCAGACGGCCATCTTGCAATTCTTGGTGGCAGCGTTCATCTCGCTTGTCGTTCACCTTGCCGTGAAGATTGCCAATAACCCTACGCTTGGAATCGTGTTCGTATGTGCCCTGATGGGGGTGACGATGGTTCCCGGGTATTACGGAAGATCCATCGCTTTACGTGAGTTCGCCCTGTTGAATCCCCTTACGTATGCGAACACTGAGTTGACCGTCGGCGCCTATAGCCCGTACCCGACAACGCAGATAGTGAATCTGCCTGGACTTTGCTTCGAGCGTGGCGCGATTGCCCTCGTATGCGCAATCGGGATCGAGGTGCTGGCAATTAGCCTGCTTTGCGTTGCTGGAAAGAGCGGCTGCGCGTGCCCGATATCCCCGATTTGTCTTGAGAGAGGTTCCTTCACTGCATCGAGAACGGCAACTCGTTCGAGCGCTTGTGCCTCCGCCGTTGCATACGTAAGAACGATGGGGAAACTGCTCCTGCGTTCTCCTACCCTCGCCGTATGCGCGATTGCAATGTCGACGACGATGCTGGCCCCGGCTCTGGTCGAGATGTTTCCTGACGCTGATAACGTTTCCGCTGTTCGGTATAGGGATGGGGAGCTCCGTTCAATAGATCGGTATCTAGAGCAGAACGCTGCGAATATGGACGTCGAGGGCAAAGCGGCCCTGGAAGACATGCGGGATGCTCTTTCGGGTTTCGTGTACGCGCCTATGCCTGCGGAGGGGTTTCGAAGCCTTGCGACGTACGAGCGCGCTCGAGGTGAGCTGGGCGCGGCAGATGCGACTCTCCTGCAATCGATCGGAATCGAGCCGGAGACTCCTTCTCGTGCGGAGGAGCGCGCCCTTCTGCTTGAGTCGATCGCGAGCTTGCCAGACCCCAAGGTTTACGAGTTAAGTACGAAGATGCCCCCATTAATCCTCCTTTCGTATCTCCAGGCAGCGCTTCCCTCCTTATTTTTGCTGTTGCCCGTGGTTGTCACATCGCTCGCGTGCACCCACCTGCAGTGTCGTTCCCTTCTGGTTCTCCAGATCCCCGCAACAGCGCATGTGCGTTTTCTGACGGCTGTTGCGCTGGCTCTCCTGCTTGGCTTGGTGCTGCTTTTGGTGTCGATGGTTCCCGCTGTCGTTGTGTCCGTGATTAAGAACGGTGCGGGTGGATCGGAGTATCCCGTCGCTCTCATTCGGGCGGGAGCTTCGACAACGTCCACGGTGGGGGAGGCGGTGTTGTGCAGTATTCCGTTGCTGGTCATGGCATACGGCGTGATTTCCGTCGTCGCTGCGTTGACAGCAGCGATTAGCCGCAACCCCGTTGTCACCGGAATGGTTTGCGCGGTTCTCTTGGTGTTGGGTTCGTTGAGCGCTCATGTTGAAAGCGTGGGCATGGGCGTCGCGCTGCTGGCTCCATTCGCCTCGTTTGATCCCGCTTCCCAGGTGGGGACGATTGGGTTCCTTGGGCGAGGGACGAACGCGATGCCTTTTGGAGAGGTCGTCGGCGCATCGGGCGCTCTGCTGGTGGTCTTGGGCGCCGTATCTCCGTTGATGGTGCGCCTGAGTGTTCCAAAGATCGAAAGGGGATGATCTCGATGATTGACCTTCAAACGCTGACGATCTCTTATGGAAAGAAGGTGCTCGTAGATTCGGTGAACGTTGAGTTTGCCCCGGGTACGGTCTACGGTCTCGTCGCTCCGAACGGGCATGGAAAGACGACGTTGCTGCGTGCGATGGCAGGTTTGCCGGGTCCTCGCGTGGACGGGAGCATCGTTCTGGATGAGGTGCAGGGTACGGGTGCGAGAGAGGTCCGTTCTATGATCTTCTATGCACCTGGTGAGGGGACGCTGCTGTATCCCGGATTGCGTGCGGAAGATCACCTCAAGATGGTTTGCGATATGTGGCCGCATGCTCGCGATATCGAAGAGATAGTGGAACAAACGCAGATAGGCGAGTTCGCGAAGATGAGGATCCGCACTCTGAGCCAGGGCATGAAGCAGCAGCTTGCCCTGGCGATTGCGTATGCGACGGGCGCGCGGTACCTTCTATTAGATGAGCCCATGAACGCGCTCGACCCCAGCAGGGTGGACTTGCATTCCGAGATTCTCAGGAAGCTGGCCGATTCTGGTACGTGCATCATCATGTCATCCCACATCTTGGATTCGGTCGATAGGCTGTGCGATGAGATTCTGTTTTTGAAGGATGGGAGGCTCATTAGAAGCATTCCGCAAGATGATGCTGCGCCGAAGTCTCCTGGATCCCATTTCGCAAAGCCTGCCGGACGCGCCGAGGGTGCGCTAAGCACGTATCGGCGACTCTACGAAAAGGGCGGGTAGAAATGCAAGTTAAAAATCTATGTGGTCAATATAATACCGTTAAACCCGCATATCGATACCGCTCAGCCATTCGCCTCGCCCCCGTCGCACGTATCTTCATCCGGTCTGTTACTTTTAATCTAACGATTCTTTGAGGAACGTAGGTGCTTCCAAATGTACTGTCGACTTCTTCTCAAACTGATCCTAAGAGACAAGGCCGCATGGATTTGTACGCTCGTTCTCGCTGCAGCCTTTTCCGTCCCCATTGCGTTCAATTCACCCATCTACGGGCCCTTCTTTATGAAGCAGGGCATGCAGGGCTTTGTCGACGCATTCAATACGCGCGCGCCCCAGGCCAGCGGCACAGACCTATCGCCAGAGCAGCAAGCTGACGCGGAGCTTGCAAGATACGCGAACGCCGCCCTTGCCGCTCAAACCGACGCCGCCTTTCTCGATTCTGCCGAGAGCTACTACGCGCTCATGGACGAAGGCTTCCAATCCGGGTCCATCGTGGGAGACCGAGAGACCAATGACGCAGACCTCGCGTATTGCCGTGCCCTGAGCAGCTCCGGCATCACGGATATCCCGGCCTCCGCAAACGACCTGCCATTCCTTTCCTTCCTGCCTTACGCCATTGCCACGGCGCCGTCTTTCCTTCCCTTCATCCCCTTCCTTCTCTCGTCGATACTCGTGCTCGGCGCCACAAGGCCCGGGACCCTGGCGGCAAAGGCGCCCGCGCCCAAATTCCGGCGCCTTATCCAGATCGTGTTTTCGATAATCGTCGCGGGGACCGCGATGCTCCTCGCCGGCCTCGCACCCGGGGGCATTTACGCCTTGGTCCTAAACGGCTTCGGGCAAATTGGGTACCCGATCGCCTTCTTCCATGACGGCGCGCTTGCCACCACGACCGCGGGAAACGTCTTCACAGCCCTGCTTCTCGCGCTGCTTGCGGGCGGAACCTTGATATCCGTTTGCTCCGCCGTCCTATCGACCGCAACGAGGCGCGTCCTCGCGGGCCCCCTTACCTCAGCGCTGCTTGTCGCGGCCCCGGCATTCCCGTTGCTGTCCGATTCGGCGCTGGAGCATAATGCCGTGCTCGGGCTCCTGCCGCTGGCCGTGTTCTCGCCTATCGAGGCCACGGGCTACGTAGGATGCTTCCCGACAGAATTCATTGGCTCCGGTTCAGGCAGCGCATCGATGCTTGCCGTGGCCCTGATATACGTCGCGGTCCTTTTTGCGGTCGGCGCCGTTGCGGCACGTTCGCCCAAACAGCCTGGACCCGCGAAAAAGCGCCATGGGCTCGAGCTTCTGGACGCGAGCGTGGGATACGGAAGCACGACGATACTTTCAATCGGATCGCTTTTCCTGAGCCCGGGAACGGCGGCGGGCCTCGTTGCTCCCAACGGCTCGGGGAAAACCACCCTTCTAGAAGCGCTGTCGGGCCAATTTCCCACCCGCATCCGCTCGGGAAGCCTGGCGGCAGACGGAATCTGCCAACGTCGATCAGCCGAATTTGCAGAACTCGTCTACCTGAGCTCTTCGGGCAGCGCGGATCTCTACCCCACGCTATCGGCCATCGAGCACCTTGCTTTCGTTAGGGAGGCGTGGAAATCGGCCGCCGACATCGACTCGCTCTGCGACTCCCTCGGAATCTCCCCATATCTCGACAAGCCGACCCGTAAACTCTCGACAGGAATGAAGCAGCAGGTAAAGCTTGCCATGGCGATAGCGACCGATTGCCCGTACCTCATCCTCGATGAACCGCTGAACGGCCTCGATCCGGGAAAACGGAAAACCTCCTGCGACGCGATGCGCAGCGAGGTGGCGCGGGGACGCAGCGTGCTCATTTCAAGCCATCTACTCGACGACCTGGCAGACCTCACCAACTCGTTCTACTTCATCGAGGCCGGCACGCTCGTGGAAAAGATCAAGTCGTCCTCGCAGACGCTCAAGCAGGAATACCTCGATACATACGAGCGAGGTGAATGACATGAAACTATTTGAACAGCTGAAGTCCAATGCGTCGCGCATGGCTGTCTACGCCATCCTCGTGGCAACGGCTTTATGCGGAATCGCGGCACCCGTCTATGCGCTCAACGGGGAGAAAGGCGATGTCGAACCCGCGTACATGGCTTCGACGGTTAAGGACCGGTACAAAGCCTTCTCTGGAGACACGTTTTACGTAGCAGAGTACGACACGACCTACCGTCAGCTTCGCTACAACAAGAGATACGAATATCTAGGCGCAAAAGTAATCAGCTATACGTCGGGTTGGTACCGCTCCAGCTATGGACACATAACCCAGTTCAAGTGTAACTACCGCGTGTACAACTAAAGCAACCGGCTGGGACGAGGGGCGACGCAAAAGCGTCGCCCCTCGTTTTTAACCATGTCAACTGAACCTAGTTCAGTTTGGTTGATTTCCGATCTCAGCCGAACACATTGAGCGGAAAGGCCGTTCCCGCAGTCAGTCGAACGTCCCCGGGGCCCTTCTCAGGCCCCGGGGACGGCATTTTCCCAGTTGAAGGAACGGTGGAGATGTGTTTCGATGGGTCAGATTCGTGTCGTTCCGAAAAGACCGTGAACCTTTTGTGGGACGCGCGGCGCCGTGGTACCATAGCCGAGTTTGTTGTCTTGGTCGGAAACCAAGACGCCTTATGCGCTGATCGGTAACCAGCGCCTGACTAATAAGGAGTCCTACCATGAAGCAGGGTATCCATCCCCAGTATGTCGAGTGCACGGTGACGTGCTCCTGCGGCAACACCTTCAAGACGCACGCAACCGTGTCCGAGATGAAGGTCGAGCTTTGCAACGAGTGCCACCCGTTCTACACCGGCCAGCAGAAGTTCGTCGACACCGGTGGACGCGTCCAGCGCTTCGCCGACAAGTTCGGTGGCGCCGCTGCCGCCCAGCTCAAGAAGGCTGAGGAGGCCAAGGCTGCCAAGGCCGCCAAGGCTGCTGAGGCCGAGGCCGCTCGCAAGGCCGCCGCTGAGGCTAAGGCTGCCGAGAAGGCTAAGCGTGCCGCTAAGTTCGCCGAGGAGGCTGCCAAGCAGGCCGCCGAGGCTCCCGCAGAGGCTCCCGTCGAGGAGGCCGCTGCCGAGGCCGAGACCACCGAGGCTGCTGAGTAAATAGCTCGCCGCGGAATCACTCGCATTCATGGCATGAGGGCCGTGCATCCATTTGGGTGCGCGGCCCTTTTCTTTTTATTGGTGCAAGCTAACCCGTCCCCATTGCACCAGGTTGGTGCGAATGGGACAGGTTGATTTGCACCAAATGGCAGAGAGACGGCGTTTTCCAAGATAAAAGCTGCCAAAATAAACCAGTCCCTTTTTGGCAGGTCGGTCGGGTCGTAGTTATTACGTGGCGGTCGAGGTCGACCGTATAGGCCGCGTCCTGTTTGGCTAAAGTACATTTATCTGTGTTTAACTCGCCCGAGGCTGCATGGCGTGGGCGATGGCCAAAAAGGAAAACCACATGGGATTCATGTCAAAGCTGCTGTCCTTTGGATCCGATAAGGACCTTAAGCGCTACTACAAGATCGTCGATCAGATCAACGGTCTTGAGCCCCAGTTTGAGAAGATGACCGAGGAAGAGCTCCGCGCCCAGACCGATAAGTTCCGTGAGCGTTACGCCAACGGCGAGTCGCTCGACGACATGCTCCCCGAGGCTTTTGCCACCGTGCGTGAGGCTTCCAAGCGCATCACGGGCATGCGTCACTTTGACGTGCAGCTCATTGGCGCCATGGCACTGCACGAGGGGCATATCGCCGAGATGAAGACCGGCGAAGGCAAGACCCTGGTCTCCACGCTGGCCGGCTACCTCAACGCTATTGCCGGCAAGGGTGTACACGTCGTTACTGTCAATGATTACCTTGCCAAGCGCGACTCCGAGTGGATGGGCCGCATCTATAAGTACCTGGGCATGACCGTCGGTCTGCTCCAGAACAACATGCCGCTCGAGCTCAAGCGCCCGGCCTACCAGGCCGACGTCACCTACGGCACCAACTCTGAGTTTGGCTTTGACTACCTGCGCGACAACATGGTCACCCGCCCCGAGCAGCGCGTACAGCGCGGCCACAACTACGCCATCGTCGACGAGGTCGACTCCATCCTGATCGACGAGGCACGTACCCCTCTCATCATCTCGGGCGCCGGCACCAAGTCCGCCAGCACCTACAAGGACTTCGCGCGTGCCGTGCGTGGCCTTGAGCGCGGCGAGGACGTGTCGCACGACATGCTCACCGCCACCGAGGACGTGGAGCCCACGGGCGACTATGTCATGGACGAGGCCAAGCACACCATCGCCGCCACCGAGCGCGGCCTTAAGAAAATCGAGCGCCGCCTGGGTATCGATGATATCTATGCCGATCTCTCCGGCCAGCTGGTCAACCACCTGCAGCAGGCGCTGAAGGCACAGTACATGTTCCACCGCGACAAGCAGTACGTGGTCACCAACGGCGAGGTCAAGATCGTCGATGAGTTCACCGGCCGTATCATGGAAGGCCGCCGCTATTCGGAGGGCCTGCATCAGGCCATCGAGGCCAAAGAGGGCGTGCTCGTGCGCGAGGAGAACCAGACCCTGGCCACCATCACCCTGCAGAACTACTTCCGCCTGTATGACAAGCTCTCCGGTATGACCGGTACGGCACTCACCGAGGACGCCGAGTTCCGCGAGATCTACAAGCTGCCCGTCGAGGTCATCCCCTCCAACAAGCCCGTGCAGCGCGTGGACCACGAGGACCTGGTGTACCGCACCATTCAGGCCAAGTACAACGCCGTCGCCGACGATGTCGAGCGACGTCACGCCAAGGGCCAGCCGGTCCTGGTGGGCACTGTCTCCATCGAAAGCTCCGAGAAGCTGTCGGCCGCCCTTACCAAGCGCGGCATCGCGCACGAGGTCCTCAACGCCAAGCACCACGAGCGCGAGGCCCATATCGTTGCCCAGGCTGGTCGCTACGGCGCCGTAACCATCGCTACCAACATGGCCGGCCGCGGTACCGACATCTTGCTGGGCGGTAACCCCGACGAGCTGGTGCGCGAACGCCTGGAGTACGAGGGCCTGACCATGGAGGACGTGACGCCCGAGCAGCTCGAGCAGTTTAACGCCGAGGCCAAGGAGACCTGCAAGGCCGAGCGCGAGCGCGTGCTTGCCGCCGGTGGTCTGACCGTTATCGGCACCGAGCGCCACGAGTCCCGCCGTATCGACAACCAGCTGCGCGGCCGTTCCGGCCGTCAGGGCGATCCGGGCGAGACCCAGTTCTACCTGTCGCTCGAGGACGACCTCATGCGCCTGTTCGGCGGCGACAAGATGGACCGCGTCTCCAAGATGATGGTCACGGCCGACATGGGCGACGACATGCCCATCCAGCACAAGATCATCTCCAAGGCCGTCGAGAGCGCCCAGCACAAGGTCGAGAGCATCAACTTCTCCATGCGTAAGAGCGTCCTTGAGTACGACGACGTCATGAACAAGCAGCGCCAGGTCATCTACGCTGAGCGCAATAAGATTCTGGACGGCAAGGACCTGACCGACCACATCACCGAGGTCATGCACGACACCGTGTACCGCTGCGTTCAGGAGTTCTGCACCAAGGACAGTCACGATGGCGAGCGCGACCTGGAGGGCCTGCGCAAGTGGGTTGTGGAGCTCACCGGCCACATCGATACGCCGAAGTTCCCCGACGAGGATTATGAGGCTCTGGCTGCCGATGTCCTGGCTTACGTAGAGAAGTGCTACAACATGAAGGCCGAGCGCTTGGGCGAGGACCTGATGCGCGAGCTCAACACCCAGGTCATGCTGCGCGTCATCGATACCCGCTGGATGAACTACCTGCAGGAGATGGACTACCTCAAGACCGGCATCGGCCTGCGCGGCTTTGGCCAGCGCGACCCGCTGGTCGAGTACAAGACCGAGGCCTACGGCGCGTTCCAGATACTCGTCGATACCATGTATGAGGATTACCTGCGCACGGTTCTGCGCATCGAGATCAAGGCTGCCCCGCGTGCCGTGGAGCACAAGGAAGAGCCCGCGCTCGAGGGCGCGCGCTTCTCCGGTCCTGCCGAGGTCGATGGTGACAACGGCGACTCGGTGCTGCGCAAGCAGGCGCAGGTGCAGGCCCGCACGGCTGTCCAGGGTGGTCCGGCTGCCGTCAACAACGGTGGCAAGGTGACCACCTATCGCAAGTCCGAGAGCGACGATCCGTACGTCAACGTGGGCCGCAACGACCCGTGCCCCTGCGGTAGCGGCAAGAAGTTTAAGTACTGCCACGGCAGGAATCGTTAATGGCTGAGGCTTTAGAGGTAACGCCCGCCGAGCTGGACGCGTTTGCGGACCGGCTCGGCGAGGTCGAGTCGTATCTCCACTTGGACGAAAAGCGCACGCGCGTGACCGAGCTCGAGGCCAAAAGCGTGGCCCCCGGCTTTTGGGATGACGCCGACGCCGCCCGTGTCACCATGGAGGAAATCGCGCGCACCAAGGAAGATATCGCTGCCGTGGACAACGCGCGCGGCGAGCTTTCCGATGCCCGCGCCGCGCTGGAGCTTGCCGAGGAGATGGGGGATGACCCCGATGCCGCCGCCCTTCGCGAGGAGGCTACAGCCACGGCTGAGCGCCTGGCCCGTGCCATCGATGAGCTTGAGCTTTCGAGCTGGTTTACCGGTGAGTTCGATCACGGCGATGCCATTGTGACCATCAAGCCCGGACAGGGTGGTCTGGAGGCCCAGGACTGGACCTTCATGCTCTTTAAGATGTACATGAAGTACTGCCAGCGTCGCGGCTGGAAGGTCACGATTAACGACTGCCCCGCTGCTGAGGTCATCGGCATCGACCGCGCGACCTTTACCGTCGAGGGCAAGGACGCATTTGGCATGCTGCGCGCCGAGGCCGGCGTCCACCGCTTGGTGCGCATTAGCCCCACCGACGACAAGAAACGCCGCCAGACCACGTTCGCCGGCGTCGAGGTCATCCCCGTGCTACCCGATGATATCGATATCGAGATCAGCCCCGATGACATCCGCGTGGACGTGTACCACGCGAGCGGCCCGGGCGGTCAGGGCGTGAACACCACCGACTCCGCCGTGCGCGTGACGCATTTCCCCAGCGGCATTGTGGTCACCTGCCAAAACGAGCGCAGCCAGATCCAGAACAAGGCCGCGTGCATGCAGATCCTCAAGGCTCGCCTGTACGAGATTGAGCTCGAGAAGCGCGCCGAGGCCCTGGATGAGATTCGCGGACCCAAAACCACGATTGGTTTTGGCAACCAGATCCGCAGCTACGTGCTCTACCCGTATCAGATGGTTAAGGACCTACGCACGGGCGTTGAGACCAGCAACGTCGAGGCAGTTCTTGACGATGGCGACCTGGACCCGTTTGTTATTGGCTACCATCGCTGGGCCACTGGCAACGCTGACGCGGAGATCCCATCTGCATAAACCGCCCGGTTTATGTGGAAATGGATAAAACCCTCCGAGCAGGGTGGTTTTGTATCCAAAGCAAACCCTGCGCAGGGGTGGTTTTTGTTCGGCGAATCGGTAGAATCGAATACAGCAAGAAGTTCGAAGCGCATCCGTTTGGGTGCGCTTTTTTTGAGGGAGGTAGCATGGCATATCGTCTGGACATCAAGCGCATTCTTTCGATGAACTTCTTTCACGATCTGCCCCAGATCATGTTGGGGTGTGCCTTGGCCGCCATCGCGACCGACCTGTTTTTGATTCCCAATGGTCTTGCCGCCGGTGGCGTTACGGGCCTTGCGACTATTATCCAGGCAGTCGGCGCGGCGCGAGGCGTGTCGCTTCCCGTCGGTATCCAGACCATCGTGATGAACGCCTTGCTGCTACTGGTCGTTATGCGCGAGGGCGGCATGTTCTACGTGGTGCAGACGGCGACGGGCTTTGTGCTGCTGGGCTTCTTTACCGATCTGTTCGCCCCGTTTGTAGCGCCTCTGGCACATGCAGACCTGATGCTTCCCGCTATGTGGGGCGGCATTATCACGGGCATCGGTTACGGCATGGTGTTGCGCGCCGGCGCCAACACCGGCGGCTCGGACACGATTGGCCAAATCATCTCGCGTAACACCTCGCTGCCGGTGGGCTCGACCGTCATGGCGATCGATGTTGCCGTGTGTGCGCTGTCGGCTCCGGTCTTTTCAATCGAAAATGCACTATATGCAGGCCTTTCGATGGTCATTAGCGGCTACGTGATCGATGCCGTGGTCGATGGTGGCAACAAACGCCGTATGGTACTCATCATCTCGGACAAGTTCCCCGATATCGCTGCCGATATCATGTATGGCCTGGGTCGTGGTTGTACCAAGTTTAAGGCGACTGGCATGTATTCGGGTGCCGAGAAGCCGGTGATCATGGTCATCGTGAGCCGTCGGGAGCTCAATACCCTCAAGACGATCGTGCGCGAGCGCGATCCTCACGCCATTGTGACGGTCGCTGACGTTACGGAAGCCTTCGGCGAGGGATTCAAGGACATTAGCGCGTAGGGGCGACCGCGTTCCATCCAAAAGACGTTCACATTGATAAACCGTTTCATCAGCGGTTCTGCCTGCTCAATTGTTCAAATAATGATAAAAACTCTGGTAAAGCCATCAGTTTCCAGCATAATGAATGACGTACGTGCATTGCGGCTGTGTTGGGATTACCTTCGGTGCCGTGCGCATTTTGTCTAATGAGGATGAAAGGAAGGCACAATGAGCGACGAAGAGCTCAAAAAGGTTGCCAACGAGGTAAGGAAGGGCATCGTCACCGGCGTGCACGCTGCCAAGTCCGGCCATCCGGGCGGTTCGCTCGGCGCTGCCGACATCATGACCTATCTGTACTTTGAGGAAATGAACGTCGACCCGTCCGATCCCCGCAAGGCCGATCGCGACCGTTTTGTGCTCTCCAAGGGCCATTGCGCTCCGGGCCTGTACGCCGTGCTCGCCGAGCGCGGGTTCTTCCCCAAGGAGGATCTTGAGACGCTGCGCCACATCGGCAGCCACCTGCAGGGTCACCCCAACATGAACGACACCCCGGGCGTCGACATGTCCACCGGCTCGCTCGGCCAGGGCATTTCCGCCGCCGTGGGCATGGCCGTTGCCGCCAAGCACTGGGGCGATACTTATCGCACGTACGCCCTGCTGGGTGATGGCGAGAGCGAGGAGGGCCAGGTCTGGGAGGCCGCCATGTTTGCCGGCAACCAGCAGCTCGATAACCTCTGCGTGATCGTCGACCACAACGGCCTTCAGATTGACGGTCCCGTCGAGGAGGTCAACGACCCCATGCCGCTCGCCGACAAGTTCCGCGCGTTCAAGTTCCACGTGGTTGAGCTCGCCGACGGCAACGACTTCGACCAGATCCGCGCCGCCTTTGCCGAGGCTCGCGCCACCAAGGGGCAGCCGACCGCCATTATCGCCGAGACCACAAAGGGCAAGGGCGTGTCCTTTATGGAGAACCAGGTTGGCTGGCACGGCAAGGCCCCCAACGATGAACAGTTTGAGCAGGCCATGGCAGAGCTCACGGCCGCCGGAGAGGAGCTCTAGGATGGCAGACGTCAAGAAAATCGCCACGCGTGTAAGCTACGGCGAGGCCCTCGTCGAGCTTGCCAACGAGCACGATGACTTTGTGGTCCTCGACGCCGACCTGGCCGCCGCCACGCAGACCGGTAAGTTTAAGGCCGCTTGCCCCGACCGCTTCTTCGATGTGGGCATTGCCGAGAGCAACCTGATGGGCGTCGCCGCCGGTATCGCGACCACTGGTCGTGTTGCCTTCGCGAGTACCTTTGCCATGTTCGCTGCCGGTCGCGCCTTTGAGCAGGTCCGCAACTCCATCGGCTACCCGCACCTCAACGTCAAGATCGGCGCCACGCACGCCGGTATTTCGGTCGGCGAGGACGGCGCCACGCATCAGTGCTGCGAGGATATCGCCCTCATGCGCGTCATCCCCGGCATGACCGTGATTGTTCCCGCCGACGACGTGGAGGCCCGCGCCGTGACGCGCGCCGCCTACGAGTGCGACGGCCCCGTGTACATGCGCTTTGCCCGTCTGGCCTCGCCGGTCATCAACGACCCCGAGACCTACAAGTTCGAGGTGGGCAAGGGCATCGTCATGCGCGAGGGCGCCGACGTCACCATCATCGCTTGCGGCCTGATGGTCGGCGAGGCTCTCGAGGCCGCTGAGCAGCTTGCTGCCGAGGGCATCGATGCCGAGGTCATCAACATGCACACCATCAAGCCCATCGATGCCGACCTGATCGTCAAGAGCGCCACCAAGACCGGCCACGTCGTGACCGTCGAGGAGCACTCCGTGATCGGTGGCCTGGGCAGCGCCGTTGCCGATGTTCTGTGCGAGCAGTGCCCGACGCCGCTCAAGAAGATTGGCGTCAACGACACCTTCGGCGAGTCCGGCCCGGGTGCCGAGCTCCTGCACAAGTACGGCCTGGACGCCGCCAACATCGTGGCGACCACCAAGGAGTTCTTGGCATAGAGCAACCACCGCTCAAATCGGCCACAAGCCAATAGCAAATAGACGTAGACAGGGACGCCCTCAAAAAGAGGACGCCCCTGTTTTTATATTTCAGCAAAATCAGTGCCGCATCAAGCAAGGCCTTCTTCGGGAAAAGGGCCCAGTACGGCAACGTGCAATTCAGCCCTCCCAACTTTGTATGTGCAGCACCCCAAGATCACGCGGCGACCCCATAGTAGCCGCAGGCCGCGCACAGGGTTACCTCCCAAATCTTTCCGCAGGACGGAGGAGCCCCCGCAGCGCGAAGCGCGCAGCGGGGGCTCCGACATGTCCGAGGACGATTTGGGAGGTAACCCTGTGCCCGGCCGGTGGGATCCCAAAGCCCGCCATGCTTCTTATGTGCAGCAAAGGCAATCCTGCTAAAATACAAAGCGCTCATGTAGTTTAAACGCACGACGATAAGGAGCACCAGTGGGTAACCACTTCCGTACCTCCGGTGCGGGCGATGATGCCCCCAAGACGCAGACAGGCGTCCAGGGCAGTCGTTTCGCCACTCCGGATTCAGAGGGCCAGCCTGTTGCTCAGGCCCCCGCTCAGCCGGCAGATCAGGCACAGCCGGCATCCGATCCCTTTGCCTACAATCCCACCAGCGATGTCGCGCTTTCCGGCACGGCGGGTTTTGAGCCCGTTCAGGCCGTGACCGCTCGCGTGGAGCAGCCTCAGGCTGGCGCCGCCACGCCGCAGCCTACCATGGCCGGCATTCCCGACCCCATGGCCCCTGCGACGCCGGTTCCTCAGCCTGCGCAGCCCGGTCTCTTTGCCGCTATTCCCGATCCCACGCAGCCTGCTGCCCCGGTGGTCGAGAGCGATCAGGCCGCCGAGGTCGCAAGCCTCGATAACGCGCTCAACAACCCCGATTTTACGTCGGTGTTTGCGCCCATCGATCCGCAAGCCAGCCGCAAGAAGATGGCCAAGCAGGCCGGTGTCGAGCCCGTCATCCTTATGGAGCATGTCACCAAGATCTATCCGGCACAGCCCAACAAGCCTGCACTCGACGACATCAACATCGAGATCTATCCGGGCGAGTTCGTCTTCCTGGTCGGTCATTCCGGCTCGGGTAAGACCACGCTGCTGTCGACGCTCAACCGCGACGTCAAGCCGACGAGCGGCCGCATCTTGGTTGCCGGTCAGGACCTCATGAAGATCAAGAACCGCAAGGTTCCGTTCCTGCGCCGCCAGATTGGCGCCGTGTTCCAGGACTTTAAGCTTCTGCCGCAAAAGACCGCCTACGAAAACGTGGCGTTTGCCCTGCAGTGCATCGGCAAGCCCAAGGGCGTCATTCGCAGCCAGGTGCCCGAGGTGCTGCGTCTGGTCGGTCTGGCCGATCAGATGGACTCGCTGCCCGACCAGCTTTCCGGTGGCGAGCAGCAGCGCGTCGCCGTCGCCCGCGCTATGGTCAACCGTCCGCCGCTGCTGATCTGCGACGAGCCCACGGGTAACCTCGACCCGGCGATCTCGCTGGGCATCATGAAGCTGCTCGAGCGTATTAACCGCACCGGCACCACCGTGATCGTCGCCACGCACGACCGCGAGATGGTCGATAGCATGCACCGTCGCGTGATCGCCCTCGAGGGCGGCCACGTTATCCGCGACCAGGAGAGGGGAGGTTACGGCAACTATGGCACCAACTAACGTGGGCTACTCCTTCAAAGAGGCAATCAGTCACTTCTTCCGTAACTGGACTACCTCGCTCGGCGCCGTCATCACGATCTTCCTTTCGCTGTTTATCATCGGCCTGTTCATCATGGGCTCCGCGATGCTGAACTCCGTGATCGGCACCGTCGAGGATCAGGTTGTCATCAACGCGTTCATTAGCGATGACGCCGATCAGGCCGATGTTCAGGCTTTTGAGGCCGAGCTTAAGACGTGGAATAACGTCAAGTCCGTGACCTATAAGGACAAGGACGACGCGCTGGCCGAGTATACGAGCAAGATGTCGGGCAACGCCGACGCCACCATGAGCGCGCTCGATGGCCAGAACCCGCTGCCGGCTTCGTTTGCAATTGAGATGGACGATCCGTCCAAGGTCGAGAGCACGGCCCAGAAGCTCAAGAAGAACACCGACTTCCAGAAGATCGCGGATGACGGCGACGTCAACGCGAGCGTGCTGTACGGCCAGGAGGAAGTGAGCCGCCTGTTCCAGGTGACCAACTACATCCGCATCGCCGCCGTGGTGCTCGTTGGCCTTCTGACCTTTATCGCATTCATCTTCATCAACAACACGATTCGCCTGTCCATCACGGCGCGTCGTCGTGAGATTGCGATTATGCGTCTGGTCGGCGCCAGCAACGGCTTCATTCGCGGCCCGTTTATCACCGAGGGCGTACTGCAGGCCATTTTGGGCTCGCTGCTTTCCATCGGCGTTCTGGAGCTGCTGCGCAATCTGATGATTCCGCGTTTGCAGGAGAGCATCGGCTGGATGTCGTTTGCCCTGCCGATGCAGTACTACCTGGTGACCTATGCTGCGCTGATTCTGGTCGGCGTGATTATCGGTCTCTTTGGTTCTGCCATCGCCATGCGCCGCTACCTGCGCGTGTAGGCATGCCTGGAATTCATCCCTTCCAACGGGTCGTCTCTTGCGGGGCGGCCCGTTTTTTGATCCCTAGGGGACGGCAGGAAAACGGATCATTTGGGTAGACTCTTTGGAGTTCGCAATCGATAGTTAGGAGGCGCCATGGGGCGCAATAACAAGCATAAGCGTGGAGCTTGCAATAAGCGCGGGCCGGTGCGCAGCGAGCGTCGCCCGAGTCTGACCGGACGCGTGCAGCTCCATGAGCATAGCGCCTATGTCATAACCGAGAGCGGCGACTACAAGGTTATGGGCCGCGGTAAGCGCGAGATCATGGATGGTGATACCGTTGCCGTGAGCATTAAGAACAGCCCGCACGGTGAGCGGCGCGCCGTGATCGAGGGCGTGGTTGAGCGCGCAGCCATAAGCGTGGTGGGTACGTACCAGACCGCTGGTCCGCTCGGTGTGATCGAGCCGCTCGATTCGCGCCTGAAGGCCGACTTCTTCATTCTGCCCGAGGATACCTCGGCGGATCGTCTGGGCGTCCACCCGGGTGATGCCGTTGTCGCGCGCATTTTGACCTACCCGACGCGCCTGGAATCGGGCACCGTGACAATCGAGCGCCGCATTGGCGGAGATGACGCGCCCGATTTGGGCGTTCAATACGTGATGGCGCGTTACGGCTATACCGATAGCTATCCCGAGGCCGCGCTGGACGAGGCCGAGGGACTTTCGCTCGATGTGTCCGCGGCGCTTAAGGACCCGCTCCGCCGCGATCTGCGCGACCGCTTTGTCATCACGATCGACCCGGTCGACGCGCGCGACTTTGACGATGCCATTTCGCTTGAGCGCACGCCCGAGGGTGGCTACAAGCTGGGTGTGCATATCGCTGACGTTTCTCACTATGTGGCCTGGGACGGGCATATCGATCTTGAGGCTCGCCATCGTACGACATCGGTGTATCTGGCCGATCGCGTGCTTCCCATGCTGCCCGAACGCCTGTCCAATGACCTGTGTTCGCTTCGCCCTGACGAGGACCGTCTTGCGTTTACCGTCGATATCGAGCTCGATGAGCAGGGTCGCGTGCGGCATTACGATCCGTACCCCAGCGTGATTCGCTCGCGCGTGCGCATGGACTATGATGGCGCCGAGGCACTGCTGGTGCGTGCCGGCGCGGTGGAGTATTCGGTGCTGGAGGGTGCCGCCGAGGATGTTGCGGCTGCCGAGGCCTCGCGCGAGGAGGCGCTTGAGCGTGGGCTTGCATGCGAGGAGGCAGCCCGCGGCTATAACGTCGACCTCGGTGATTTTTTGGTTGCCGCCAACGAGCTTGCGGAGCTCCGCCGCCGCATTCGCCGCGCACGCGGTTCGGTCGACTTTGATACGGCCGAGATCCGCGCGCTCTTGGACGAGGACGGTGTGCCCGTGCAGATCGTGGCCCGCGAGCGCTCGTGCGCCACGTCGCTGATCGAGGAGGCCATGCTGCTCGCCAACGAGTGCGTGGCCGAGTGGCTGGCCGACCGCGACATTGAGGCTTGCTATCGCGTGCACGATGATCCCAGTCCCGATAGCCTGCACGGCGCCGCCGTGGCGCTGGCGCAGCTGGGCATCATCGACGACCGCCGTGCGGCTGGTATTGCCTTGGGAAGTCCCGATGAGCTGCAGGCTGCGGTTGACGCCGCGGCTGGCACGGCCAACGCGCCACTTGTCAATACACTGCTGTTGCGCAGCATGCAGCGCGCGCTGTACAAGCCGCGCAACGAGGGCCACTTTGCGCTCGCCGCGCCGTGCTACTGTCACTTTACGAGTCCCATCCGTCGCTACCCCGATCTGGTGGTGCACCGCGTACTCAAGCTGCAGTTGGCCTATGAGCAGCTCGGTGGCAAGGACGCCTTGGTCCGTACGCCGCGGCTGATCGGCAAGGGGCGCGAGTCGCTGCCGCGCATTCTGCCGCAGATCTGCCGCGCATGCAGCGATGCCGAGCGCGCGGCAGATGCCGCCAGCCATGCGACGCAAAAGATCAAGATTGCCCAGTACTATGAGGACCGTCTGGGCGAGCGTTATGCCGGAACCGTCTCGTGGGTTAGCAGCATGGGCCTCTTTGTGCGCTTGGACCTAACGCAGGTCGAAGGCTTGGTTTCGATCAAGAGCCTGGGCAACGAGTGGTTCGAGTTCGACGAGGATGCGCTTACGCTGACGGGCGCTGACACGGGGACTCGTTACGAGCTGGGGCAGCGCGTGATCATCGAGGTCTCGCGCGTCAATACCACGCGTGGGCACTTGGACTTTAAGCTTATCCATTAGCCAAATCCCGACTCATAGTGGGGGAGCGGAGGGCGGCCTTTCGGGACCGCCCTTCGCATTTGAATCGTGGCTACCTTGCCGTCTGCTCGGCCGCCCGCTTACCTGCTATTTGAGAGGTAAAACCTAACAAAATAAACCTGTCCCTTTTTGGCAGGTTTACAAGAAAGCGGGGATGAGATGGCGACGGTGTACGGTTATGCGCGGGTGAGTTCGCGCGATCAGAACCTTAATCGGCAGCTGGATGCGCTGGGCACCTATGGCGTGGGCTCGGCGAATATTTATGCCGACCATGCGAGCGGCAAGGACTTCGATCGACCGCGTTATCGCGAGCTGCTGCACGTTCTGGGAGACGGGGACGTGCTGGTGGTGCTTTCTATCGACCGACTTGGTCGTAATTACTCCGAGATTCTTGAGGAATGGCGACGCATTACCAAGGAGCTCGGGGTTGCCATTGTGGTGTTGGACATGCCATTGCTTGACACGCGCGTCAGGGCCAGCGGCGCGCCGGATGTGACCAACACCCTGATTGCCGATATTGTGCTGCAACTGCTGAGCTACGTGGCGCAGGTGGAGCGCGAGAATATCCATCGGCGCCAGGCGGAGGGGATTGCAGCGGCGCGGGCGCGAGGGGTCCGTTTCGGTCGACCTCGCAAGCCGTGCCCTCCTCAGTTTGAGCTGGTGCGCGATAGCTATGAGGCAGGCGATATAACCCGCAGCCAGGCAGCAAAGTGCCTGGGCGTGTGCGTGGGGACGTTCGATCGCTGGATGCGCGAGGCGGGGTAGGGGTTTGCGTCGCTTTGGCGCTTCCTGTTGCGATTCAAATTTTGATACGGTGACGATGTCATTTGGGGCTACACTCGCTGATATTCAAAAAAGGAGGTAGGCCCTTGGCACACGTAAAACAAATAATCGGATGGACCGCGATCGCTCTGTTCGCTGCAACGCTGGCGGGCATCTGGGTGCTGACGGAGCAAAACGCGGTGCAGACGTCGTTGCTGAGCGAGTCCACCGCGCGTGTGGTGGAGGGTCAGGCTACGGGCGTACAGGCTGCCGATGCCACGGGTGAAGCTCAGACCGAGAACGGGATGACCGGGGGCACCGATTCGGCTGCTTCGAATGTCCGGTCTGGCCGACTTGCCTCCATTCGCATGTGGGTGGGCGCGAACGTCCGTCGCGTTGCCCATACCGTAGAGTTTTTCTTCGTCGGATTGTTCGCCTCGGTGGTCGTGGTTTGCTTTTCCGGGCGTCCGTGGAGCGTATGCTCCCGTTGCGTGCCCGTGTTGCTCTTTTGCGCCGTCTGCTCCGTTGGCGATCAGGTACATAAGATCTTTGTTCCCGGCAGGCATTTCGACGTTATCGATTTAGGATTCGATGCTGCGGGCTATGTCACCGCCATGCTGTTGGTATTGCTGGCAGCGGCGTTGGTGCGCTATGCGACTCGGCCGATCGGCGCCCATGCGAGGCGCTAGCCTTAAGACGAGACATCGCGACTGCCTATGCTTCGACATTGACTACAATAACGGCTGCAATCGCGAGTGGTCGTCGATGTGCAGTTTTCCGGACACCTGTTTTCTCTAAGAAAGGAAATCCCATGGCGGTACTGTTTGTTGAATATCCCAAGTGCTCGACCTGTAAAAAGGCCAAGGCATGGCTGGACGAACATGGGGTTGAGTATATCGACCGCGATATCGTTTTGGACAATCCCACGGCTGATGAGCTTGCGACCTGGATTGCTCGTTCGGGGCTGCCGGTGCGGCGCTTCTTTAATTCGTCGGGCATGAAATATCGAGAGCTGGGCCTGAAGGCGCGTCTGGATGCGGGCATGACGGATCGGGAGTGCTACGAGCTGCTAGCGACCGACGGCATGCTGGTCAAGCGTCCGCTGCTGGTGGGCGACGACTTTGCGATTCCTGGCTTTAAGGAAGCGGCCTGGACTGAGGCACTGCTGTAGCGGCTGCGGAAAGTGCGACCCGTTTTGAGCGCTCGGGGCGGGACGTGTTTTCCATCGGCGGGCTCGCTCGGCTCAATCCTCGAGCTGTGCCCATTCGTGCGGATCGTAGACCTTTACGTGCTTGTTGGGCTTGCCGCTCCAGTACCCCTCGTCCATAAAGGGCAGATATGCCTGAACGCCGGGGCAGATAAAGGGAATCCGCTGCTGTTGCAGTCGCTCGCGCTGTCGCTGCTCCAGGTGCGCCTCGGATATGACGGTCGGCATACCGGACAGCTCGACGAGGCTTGCCTGGATTCGCTTAAGGTCGGGGAGTCCCGCGTGCCATGACATCCGCATGATCAAAAATGAGGCGCGGCGGTAGTTTGCCTGCATCACCGTGATGGCGGGGCGCAGTGTGGGATGGATTTTGTCCCGTTCGGGCCAAAGGTCAGCAGTGATCTCGAGGCCCAGGGTCTCCCATAGGTAATCAAGCTCTTCGTCCATGGCGCCTCGATATCTACGCGATCATTGATGCTTCGATTGTGTTGCCTGGTGCTATCGTTTTCGCGGTAGAATCTGCCAACGGTTGACGGCTACCGCTCGCGGCGTTTTGCCCTTCGTGTACAGCGGTCGGCTTCACAGGTCCTTCACGGGTTGGACTAAATTAGGCCAATTTGACTGAATTTTAAAAAAGTCAAAATTGGGGCTTGCGTCACGGCGGTACTTCCCGTATATTTCTTTCTTGCGCAAAGGCACAGCCGAGCGCAGCGATGCAGTCATTGGGATGTCGTCTAATGGCAGGACAGCGGATTCTGGTTCCGTCAATGGGGGTTCGACTCCCTCCATCCCAGCCATTGCATTTGCTACATATGGCCCGTTCGTCTAGCGGTTTAGGACGCCGCCCTCTCAAGGCGGAGATCACCAGTTCGAATCTGGTACGGGCTACCAAAATTGAACGCCCGGGCCTCGTAAGAGACCCGGGTTTTGTGTATTGACCGATTTTTAAGGCGCGCGTTGAGTCTGCCGCCCGGACCGAGGAGTTGTCATGGACCTGCCTATCAGCTTGGAAGACATCACGTATGCCGAGAACTATCTGGCGCAGGGAGACCTGGCTACGGCGACGCCGCTGCTGGAGCGTCTGGTGGAGCTCGCCGAGGAGTATATCGACGCTGAGTGCAAGACGGAGGAGAAGCGCCAGTACTTTAGCTTCGACAGCAAGTTTGAGCGCCTGGCCTATCGCCGCGTGGAGAAGGATCCGCGCGAGCTGGTGCAGATCGAGGTTCCCTTTGACCGCCTGTACTCCGACATGGCGTTTGCCTACATTCGTCAGCAGGATTATGTGAGTGCTCGGAATGCCTTGATGCAGGCCGTGCGCTGGGATCCCATGAACTGCAACTATCGCTTGGACCTGGCCGAGCTGTTCCGCGCACTCGAGGACAAACAGGAGTGGGCATCGCTCTCGTTCTCGGTGCTGGAGCGCGCGAGCGACGGTAAGTGCGCCGCACGCGCCTATGCCAACCTGGGCCAGTATTTCCTTGAGCCCGAGACCGAGAATGTCTCGGCCGCCGTGGGTTGTGCGCGCCTGGCGTTGCGTCTGGCGCCTGGCGATGCGCATACGACGCGCCTGCTCAACAAGATCCACACCGCCTATCCGGATGCCGCGGACGAGAGTGACGACCATGTGATGGGTGAGCTCGCCCTGCAGGGCGTGCCGACCTCGCCTTCGGCTGAGATTGCCATTTGCCTGATCATGTGTGCGACCGATGCTGCAAGCGATGGCGACAAGCAGGAGGCGACGCGCCTGACGGTGCGTGCTCGCGATTTGGTGGGCGAGGAGGCCTGCGCGGCGATTATCAAACTGGTGCGCGAGAGCGACGCCGAGCTCAATGCTGAGCGCAAGGCAAAGCGCGACGCCGCGGGCTCAAACGCCGATGGAGCCAAGGAGGCCGGCGATGCCCAGTAAGCGCGAGCGCAAGCTCATCTCCAAGAATCGCTCGGCACACCACGAGTACTTTATCGATGAGACGTTTGAGTGCGGCATTGAGCTGAGTGGCACTGAGGTCAAGTCGATTCGCGAGCGCGCCTGCCAGATCACCGATACCTTCGCGCTGATTCGTGGCGGCGAGTGCTGGCTCGTTGGCCTGCATATTCACCCTTATAGCCATGGTGGCGTGTGGAACCGCGATCCTGATCGCCGTCGTCGTCTGCTGCTACACCGCAAGGAGATTGACTTTCTCGACGGCAAACTTCGCAACCGTGGTTATGCGCTGGTACCGTTGGAGCTCTACTTTAATACCGACGGCCGCGTAAAGCTGCTGCTGGGCCTGGGCCGAGGCAAAAAGCTCTACGACAAGCGCGAGGACATGGCCAAACGCGATGTTCAACGCGAAATCGATCGCGCCCTTAAAGAACGCAACCGCTAGGAGCGAGTTCACGGGAAGGTGCCCTACCGCGCCCGCCCCGTCTTCCTTGCTGTTTTGCCATATATTTCCAAAAGACGGCGTCCGTTATGGGCTCCGCTTTTTATGGGTACATACAGCCTTAAGGTTCAATCCCGGGTTAGGGGAGTACTTGTTATGGACAAAACTGCGTTCTTTACCATGCCGAGTGGGCTCTATGTGGTGAGTGCCGCGGCCGACGGGCTGCGTGCCGGCTGCGTTATCAACACGGCGGTTCAGGTGACGTCCATGCCGCCGCGCATCTCGATTGCCGTGAACAAGGACAACGTCACCTCGGGTGTCATCGCATCGGCCAAAGCGTTCGCGCTGACCGTGATCGATCAGACCGCCGATATGCTCTACATCGGTAACTTTGGGTTCCGCACCAGCAGCGATTACGACAAGTTTGCCAAATACGAGACCCGCGAGACGGCTCTGGGCATGCCCTATGTGCCCGAGCACGCGGCGGCCCTGTTTAGCTGCCGTTTGATCGACACTGTGGATGTGGGCACGCATCTACTGTTTATCGGCGAGGTCGAGGATGCCGAGCGCTTGAGCAACGAGACGCCGCTCACCTACGATTACTACCATAAGGTCCTGAAGGGCAAGACGCCTCCGAAGGCGTCCTCGTATCAAGGCTAGAAATGTTTTAAAAATACTTGCATTATATTATTGAGAATCTATACTGATAAATGAAGTACATCACCAGTCACGTTCGAGAGGAGAACATCATGGCTGAGGAGAAGAAGACGTATAAGTTCGTGTGCGTCGTTTGCGGTTACGAGGTTGAGGTCGATACGCCCGAGCTGCCCGAGGATTATGTATGCCCGGTGTGCGGCGTCGGTCCCGATCAGTTTGAGCTCGTCGAGGAGTAGCTCGTCGGCACGCGGCTCACGGCAACATATAGCTCTGTCCAAGGGTCCCGGTCGGATATCCCGGCCGGGACCCTTTTTCTCCGCCCCCAAGGGATCACGGTTGCTGTTGGCCGATCCTGTCTGTTGTGAGTCCGGCCGACCTTTTGTCTTAATCTGTAACGTCTAACGGCTCAAAACGGGTCTTCCTGTTACAGATCGAGACAAACCAAAACCGTCCGGCAGAAGGTCTCAATCTGTAACATCTAACGGTGAAAATTGGGTCCACTTGTTACAGATTGAGACAAACGGAGCTGTCCCTCGGAATGATCTCGATCTGTAACATCTAGACATCAAAAGCGGCTCTAGATGTTACAGATCGAGACGTTTGCCTAGATAGGTGCCCCGCCCCATTACATCCCTGTCAACAACACGACATCGAGAATCGTCACGACGGCACCAATCCCTACGAGCAGCGCGTTGAGCGGGCGCGAATTGGCGTATTTGCCCATAACGCGGGGTGAACTGGTGAGCCGTATGAGCACAAAGACCGTAATCGGCAGCTGAAGCGACAGCAGTGCCTGACTCCAGATGAGACCTTCAAAAGGATTTGGGACGACCAGGCACGCCGTCACTGCGCCGACGAAACAGGCCGCCACCCCGATCGAGGAATGTCGGTCGTGGATATCGTATTCCTCGTCGAACATGCCCGCAGTGATGGTTCCCGCCGCCATGCCCGCCGTCACGCTACTCGAGAGGCCCGCGAACAGCAGCGCTACCGCAAAGATGGTCGAGCTCGCCGGGCCCAAGATGGGGGAGAGCGTGGCCGCTGCGACGGCGAGGTCGTCTACGACCATGCCGTGCGCAAAGAAGGTCGTTGCGGCCAGGATGACCATGGCCGAGTTGATTGCCCAGCCCACGCCCATCGAAAAGAGCGTGTCGAAGAGCTCGTAGCGCAGACGCTCTTCGATAACCTGCTCGCCTTGGCCTTCGAAGTGCATGGATTGGATGACCTCGGAGTGCAGAAAAAGGTTGTGGGGCATAACGACCGCACCCAGGACACTCACGATAATCGCGGCAGAGCCAGTGGGCATACTGGGCGTGATCCAGCTTGCGGCGGCTTGCGGCCAGTCGACCTTGACTAGTGCAAGCTCGGCCAAAAACGAGAGTCCTACCACGCCTACGAAGGCGATGATCCAGCGTTCGGCATGCTTGTAGGAGTTCGTCATGAGCATCGCCATCGATACTGCCGCCACGATGACGCAGCCCGCGCGCACGGGCAGCCCAAAGAGCATTTGAAGGGCAATCGCGCCGCCCAGGACTTCGGCCATGGCGGTGGCGATGGTCGCGAGATAGGCGCTGGCGAGCACCGTACGCCCGACGAAGCGGGGGAGGTAACGTGTCGTGGCCTCGGCAAGGCAGGCGCCCGTGGCGATACCCAGGTGCGCCGCGTTGTGCTGCAGCACGATGAGCATAATCGTGGACAGCGTGACGATCCACAGCAGCGCGTAGCCAAACTGCGAGCCCGCGGCCATATTGGAGGCCCAGTTGCCCGGGTCGATAAAGCCGACGGTCACGAGCAGCCCGGGGCCGATATGCCGCGCAATGTCTAGGCCTCCGTGACCACCGGTGCGTCGGGAGCCAAAGTGTTGTTTGAGATGGTTGAGCATGGTGCGCTCCTGCGTATGGGCGGCGTGACGTCGCATCTGGGTCGTGCGGCGCCACGCGTCGGATTTGGGTTGGGGCTACTTGTGCGCTTTGCCCTGATTGGCCGCGGCGTCGATCTTGGCGGCGATGGTCGCCGGGTCGCCGATGTAGCGCTTGTCGAGGACGTTGAAATCGGTGTCGAAGGTGTAGACGAGCGGCACGCCGGTGGGGATGTTGACCTTGAGGATCTCCTCGGGCGTGAGGTGCTCGAGCTTCATGACGAGTGAGCGCAGGGAGTTGCCGTGTGCGGCGATGAGTACGCGCTTGCCGGCGAGCATCTGGGGGCGAATCTCGTCTTCGAAATAAGGCCAGGCGCGGGCGATCGTGTCCTTGAGGCACTCGGTATAGGGCAGCTGATCGGGCGCGACATCACGGTATTGCTCCTGGGTGTGGGGATCGCGCGCGTCGTCCGGCTCGAGTGCCGGCGGGCAGACATCGAAGGAGCGGCGCCAGATGAGCACCTGCTCGTCGCCGTGCTCCGCTGCGGCATCGGCCTTGTTGAGACCCTGCAACGCTCCGTAGTGGCGCTCGTTGAGCTTCCAGGATTTGATGACGGGCAACCACTCGCGATCCATTTGGCCGAGCACGATGTCGAGGGTGTGAATTGCGCGCTTGAGACGCGAGGTGTAGCAGACGTCGAAGTCGAAGCCCGCTTCTTTGAGGGCTCGACCGCCTGCTGCGGCTTCTTCGCGGCCCGTGTCGGTGAGTTCTACGTCGGTCCAGCCGGTGAACAGGTTGAGTTTGTTCCACTCGGATTCTCCGTGACGGATAAGGACAAGTTGCATTGTCTGTCGGTCTGCTCGGTGCGCCATAGGGGCCTCCTTGATCTGGCACGGTGTGCGTGCCGTTTGCTTGACGCCGCAAAGGATACCCGTTTTAAGCTTAAAAGTTAACCAAGACTAACAAAATTGTTGTATTTGAATAGGGTGATGAAGGGGGGGCTGCGAACTGTCTTGATCTGTAACAACTAGGGATGGAAATTGGGCCTAGGTGTTACGGATCGAGACAGGAAGAAATGGTCCTATGGAAAATCTCGATCTGTAACAGCTGACCGCCAAAGCCGGCCCTTCGTGTTACAGATTGAGACATTCGGAACCGTCTCTCAAAAACATCTCAATCTGTAACAGTTAGTCGTCGTAATTGGGCCTTCCTGTTACAGATTGAGATGTTTGAAGTGGTGAGCTAACAGGCCGAACTTGGGGCCTATGTTGTCGCCCTTGAGGTCGGCGGTGTCCACTCGTAGGGCGTGCGTTACGCGATTGTTTCGAAACGGGTGGGAAACACAACGGGCCGACGATGCTCCTACTATGCCTATTCAACTGACTGTCTAAATATCTAGGGGAGGATCGCGATGCAGGCAGATTCCGCTCAGCAGCAGGGCCTTTATCGCCCCGAATTCGACCACGATGCATGTGGCATCGGCGCGCTTGCCGATATCAACGGTGAGCGCCATCACCAGATTCTGGACGACGCACTGTCCATTCTGGTCAACTTGGAGCACCGCGGCGGCACGGGACTCGAGAAGAATACCGGCGATGGCGCTGGCATCCTGTTCCAGGTTCCGCATCACTTTTTCCGTAAAGAGGCTCAAAAGTGCGGTCAGATTCTGCCGGCAGAGGGCGACTATGGCGTGGCCATGCTGTTCTTCCCGCAGGACGACAAGGGCGTAGAGGATGCCCGTCGCGTGTTTGAGGAGGGCTGCGCCGAGGCCGGCGTGCCGCTGCTCTTTTGGCGCGAGGTGCCGGTCGACCCGCACGACCTGGGCGAGACGGCCCGCGCTTGCATGCCCACCATCTTGCAGGCATTCCTGGGCCGTCCGGACGACACGCCCGCCGGCGACGCCTTCGAGCGCCGTCTGTACGTGTGCCGCCGCACCATCGAGAAGAAGGCCGACGCCGAGTTTGCCCTGCGCGACAAGATCTTCTATGTGTGCTCCATGAGCTCGCGCACCATCGTGTATAAGGGCATGCTGGTCGCCACACAGATGCGCCGCTTCTTCATCGACCTCAACGACGCCGCCGTCAAGACGGCCGTGGCGCTCGTCCACTCGCGCTACTCCACCAACACCACGCCCAGCTGGGAGCGCGCGCACCCCAACCGCTTTATCATCCATAACGGCGAGATCAACACCCTCAAGGGCAACGTCAACTGGATTCGCGCCCGCGAGCCCAACCTGTACAGCCCCGTGCTGCAGCACGATCTTGAGCGCGTGATGCCTATCATCAACCGCGAGGGATCCGATTCCGCGATTCTGGACAACGTGCTCGAGTTCCTGGTCATGAACGGTCGCCCGCTCACGCGTGCCGCGTCCATGTTGCTGCCCGAGCCGTGGGACCACAACGACAGCCTGAGTGAGGAGCGCCGCGCCTACGACGCCTACCAGTCCATGCTCATGGAGCCGTGGGACGGCCCGGCGGCCATCGCCTTTACCGACGGTCGCACGCTGGGCGCCGCCCTCGACCGTAACGGCCTGCGTCCCGCCCGCTATTATGTGACGCGCGACGGTCGCTTTATGCTGGCAAGCGAGGTGGGCACCATCGAGGTGAGCCCCGAGAACATCCTGACGAGCGGCTGTCTGGGGCCGGGCCAGATGCTCGAGGTCGATTTTGCCCGCGGGCGCGTCATCTACAACGACGAGCTGCGCGCCCGTTACGCCAAGGAAAAGCCCTACCGTGATTGGATTGCCGAGGAGACGCTGACCGTCGACGTGCTCGATAGGCCTGCCGCGGCAACGCCCGCCGAGGACGCCGAGGTACCCGCCGCCGTGCGCATGGCTAAGCTCGGGTATCACTGGGATGACGTCGACGAGGTCGTGCGTCCCATGGCCCAGCAGGGCAAGGCCCCGCTCGCCTCGATGGGCATCGACGCGCCGCTGGCTTGTCTGTCCAAGAAGACGCGTTCGTTCTTCGACTATTTCTATCAGCTGTTCGCTCAGGTCACGAACCCGCCCATCGATGCCCTTCGCGAGCATATGGTCACCTCGACCACGCTCTACCTGGGCAACCACGGCAACCTGCTCGAGGACTCCCGTACCGCCTGCCAGCTGGTGCGCTTGGAGCGTCCGTTGCTGAGCGAGGAGGAGTTTGACCGCATCTGCGCCATCGACCGCGTGGGCTTTAAGCCCCGCCGTTTCCGTGCCGTGTACCGCCGCGATGCCGGCGAGGGCGCGCTGCAGGCTGCGCTCAAGCAGCTTGCAGAGGACGTTGAGGCTGCGGTCCGCGACGGCGTGAACATCGTGGTGTTGAGCGATCGTGCCGCTGCGGGCGAGGTGCCTGTGCCGTCGCTGCTCGCCGTGGGCTGCGTGCACAACCACCTGATCCGCGCCGGCGTGCGTACCTTTGCCGACATCGTGGTGGAGTGCGGCGACGCCGTGTCCCCGCACGACTTTGCGGCACTGGTGGGCTACTCCGCGAGCGGCATCTATCCGTACAACGCACATGCGTGCATCCGTGATCTGGCGGCACGCGGCGACCTGGACGTGACGGCCGAGCAGGGCATCGCCAACTACAACAAGGCTGCGACCGCCGGCATCGTCTCCATCATGTCCAAGATGGGCATCTCCACGGTGCAGAGCTACCATTCGGCGCAGATCTTCGAGGCCGTGGGCTTTACGCCGGAGTTCGTCAACGCGTACTTCGCCGGCACGGTGAGCCGTGTGGGCGGTATGGGTGTCGAGGACGTTGAGCGCGAGCAAAACGAGCGCTACGACGCCGCGCTCGCTATCCTTAAGAGCCCGGCTCCCGATCAGCTGCCCACGTTGGGTCTGACCAAGTGGCGCCCGCTCGGCGGCGAGGATCACCTGATCGACCCTCAGACCGTCTACCTGCTCCAGACCGCCTGCCGTGAGGACAGCTACGACACCTTTAAGGAGTACAGCGCCCGCCTGCACCGCACCGGCCGCGCCGTGCGCCTGCGCGACCTGCTCGACTTTGATGCCAGTGGCCGCACTCCGGTGGCACTCGACGAGGTCGAGCCCGCACTCAACATCGTCCGCCGCTTTAACACCGGCGCCATGTCGTATGGCTCCATCAGCAAAGAGGCACACGAGTGCATGGCCATCGCCATGAACCGCCTGCACGGCCGTTCCAACTCCGGCGAGGGCGGCGAGGACCCGCGTCGCGAGACCCCGCTGGCCAACGGTGACTCCAAGAACTCCGCCATCAAGCAGGTGGCAAGCGCACGCTTTGGCGTGACGAGCCGCTACCTGTGCAGCGCCTTCGAGATTCAGATCAAGATGGCCCAGGGCGCCAAGCCCGGCGAGGGTGGACACCTGCCCGGCAAGAAGGTCTACCCCTGGATCGCCGAGGTCCGTCAGTCCACGCCCGGCATCGGCCTGATCTCGCCTCCGCCGCATCACGACATCTACTCCATCGAGGACCTGGCAGAGCTGATCTTCGATCTTAAGAACGCCAACCCCGGCGCGCGCGTGTCGGTCAAGCTGGTCAGCGAGGCCGGCGTCGGCACCATCGCCACCGGTGTGGCCAAGGGCGCTGCCGACAAGATCTTGATCAGCGGCCACAATGGCGGCTCGGGTGCCGCTGCTCGCGATTCGATCTGGCACGCCGGTCTGCCGCTGGAGCTTGGCCTTGCCGAGGCCCAGCAGACGCTGCTGCAAAACGGCCTGCGCTCGCGCGTGGTGCTCGAGGCCGACGGCAAGCTCATGGACGGCACTGACGTTGCCGTCGCCTGCTTGCTGGGCGCCGAGGAGTTTGGTTTTGCGACCATGCCGCTCATCTCCATGGGCTGCCTCATGCAGCGCGACTGCCAGCAGGACACCTGCCCGGCCGGCATCGCTACGCAAAACTGCCGCCTGCGTCGCGGCTTCCGCGGCAAGCCCGAGCACGTTGAGCACTTTATGCTCTTTGTTGCCGAGCAGCTGCGCGAGGTCATGGCGAGCCTGGGCTTCCGCACCGTCGACGAGATGGTCGGCCATCCCGAGTGCTTGCGCCAGATCGAGGTCCTGGGCAACCGCAAGGCTAACCTGCTCGATCTGTCGCCCGTGCTGGCGAGTGCAACCTGCGAGTTCGGTGCCCATATCCTGGGTGCCGACGGTCGCCACTTCCTGCCGCAGATGGCCGCGGACAGCGAGCTCGACAAGACGCTCGACTCCACGTTGTTTGTGCCCTATACGGCCGATGCCCGTGCGCACCTGCGCCCGATTCGCTTCCGCGCCGATATCGCCAACGTCAACCGCTGCGTGGGCACCATCCTGGGCAACGCGGTGACCAAGGCGCATCCCGAGGGCCTGCCCGCCGGCTCCATCACCATCGATTGCGATGGTTCGGCCGGTCAGAGCTTTGGCGCGTTCCTGCCACGCGGCATTACGCTCAACGTGTGCGGTGACGCCAACGACTACTTTGGCAAGGGCCTTTCGGGCGGCGAGGTGTCGGTGCGCCCCAACCCGCATGCGACCTATAAGTTCGACGAGAACATCATCGTGGGCAACGTTGCGTTCTTTGGCGCCACGAGCGGCCGTGGCTTCATCAACGGCCTGGCCGGCCAGCGCTTTGGCGTACGCAACTCCGGTGCCACCGTGGTGGTCGAGGGTTGCGGCAACCACGGTTGCGAGTACATGACGGGTGGCCTGGCGCTCATCCTGGGCGAGGTCGGGCAGAACTTCGCTGCCGGCATGACGGGTGGCGTGGCCTACGTCTTTGACCAGTACGGCACGCTCGATGCCCGCGTGAACCACGAGAGCGTTGAACTCAAGGCCCCGACGGCCGCCGAGCTGGTGCAGATTCGCGAGCTCATCCAGGAGCACGTGGACGCGACGCAGAGCCCGCGCGGCATCAAGCTGCTCTACAGCTTTGAGACGATGAGCAAGCACTTTGTGAAGGTCATTCCGACCGAGTACGAGCGTGTGCTGGCGATTGTCGCCGCCGCCGAGGCCGTCGGCAAGACGCATGCGCAGGCCGAGGAGCTGGCGTTTGACATTGTGACCGGTCGCGCGAGTGCCGCGGATGTCGCTCGCTTCGATGTGGCGGGTGGTGTCGCTGGTGCTGTGCCCGCCGCCGCCAGCTCTGTTGCTTCGACCAAGAAGGAGGCGTAAGTGCCATGGGTAAGCCCGGTGCTTTTCTTGATATCGATCGCGTGACCCATGAGCTGCGCCCCGTGGAGGAGCGCAGCCGTGATTTCGATCCGCTGTACGTGGAGCTCGATGACGACGCACGTCGCGCCCAGGCGAGCCGCTGCATGATGTGCGGCGTGGCGTTTTGCCAGATGGGCGCGAGCTTTGGCAAGGCGCGTCCGAGTGGCTGTCCGCTGCACAACCTGATTCCCGAGTGGAACGAGCTGGTGTACCGCGGGCGTTGGGACGAGGCTGCCGAGCGCCTGTCGCTCACCTCGCCCATGCCCGAGTTCACGAGCCGCGTGTGCCCGGCGCTGTGCGAGGC
>URUI01000009.1 GCA_900551015.1 uncultured Collinsella sp. | reverse complement strand
CATGCCCGACGATTGAACGTCAGATTGCCGCTTAGGGGCGTTTGCAGCGTCGAGCCGTTACGGCGTTTGGTAAAACGCCGTAACCCTACAGTTCAGTCACGACAACGTTGCTGTAGATCTCGTCCCAGCGGTCCATGACCAGGTGGCCGGTCTTGGGATCCATGGCGTTGAGCTTGCCACAGGTATTGGCGGTCTTGAGCACCGTGACGTCGTCGGCACCAGCAGCAATCGCATGCGCAAAGCCGGCGATGGTCGAGTCACCGGAACCCGTCGCGTTCACAGCCGCAATCGCGGGCGTCTTGGCGCGGAACGCGCGACCCTCATGGAAGCCCACCGAACCGGCAGCGCCCATCGAAACGACAACCCAGGGAATACCGGCAAAACGGCTATCGGCGGCGAGCGCCTCGCGCAGGGCATCGACATCATCGGTCGTAAAGGACGTACCCAGCAGGCCGTTAATCTCGGTCAGGTTGGGTTTTACGAGCTCAGGCTTAGCGTCGGACTCCAGCGCAGCCTCCAGCGATGCACCCGAGGTGTCGAGCAGCACCTTGGCGCCCGCCTCCTCGGCGATCTTAACGAGCTCGGCATAGTAGCCGGCATCGACGCCACGCGGCAGCGAGCCCGAAAGCGTCACAACGTCCGCCTTCGCTGCAAGCTCGGCGAACTTGGCCGTAAAGGCCTCGAGCTCGGCCGGGGCGATCTGCGGGCCGCTCTCCAGCAGCTCCGTCTGATTACCCTCGTGCAGAATATTCAGGCAAATGCGCGTCTCACCGGCGATGGGCACAAAGTCGTTCTTGACGCCGTCGGCATCCATAAGCTCGGCCATATAGGCACCCATGTGGCCGCCAAGCAGACCAGTCGCGAGCACGTCGTCTCCCAGTTGCAGCAGCACACGGCTCACGTTGAGGCCCTTACCGCCAGCGGTCTTTTCGGGCGTGACGCGGTTAACGTCGTCAATGACCAGCTTGTCGAGCTGATAGCGCGTATCAATCGACGGGTTCATGGTAACGGTCAGAATCATATTGAACTCCTGTTTCCGGGGCGGCATGACCCGCCCCAAACATACGATAACTCGTTAAAGGATCTCGATCTCAAAACCGCGAATGACGGTCTCCCCCGGCTTGGCAACCAGGCAGCCACGCTTGTGCTCCAGAATATCGTCCTCATCGGAGCAGGTAGACAGGCCGCCCCACGGTTCCACGGCCACAAAGTCGCCCTCGGGCTTGCTCCACACAATCAGGTATGGCATATCGGGGAACGTCAGGCGCACGCCCTTGTCCTCGGTTTTCTTGGTCAGCGTAACCACGCGGCTCTCGAGCACGTCAAAGATGGTCTCCGCGAAGTCGAAGAGTTCGTGGGTAAGCGGCAGGTTCTGGTCGATCATGGGGTTCTTACTGCGATGCTCAACATCAATCAGGCCCGTCGAGGGAACGGCAGTACAGAGCTCGGCGGCCTCACGCTGATCAAAACGAAGCTCATAGTCGTCATAGGACTCGCCCTCGTCGAGCGGGCACTTAAAGCCGGGGTGGCCACCCACAAAAAACGGCATGTCCTCGGTGCCCTCATTGGTCACCTCGTACGACACGGCCACCTTTTCCGAATCGACCTTGTAGCGAGCAACGATCTTAAACGGATACGGGTACTGCTCGAGCAACTCGGCATGGTCGGCAGAGCTTAGGCTCAGCGCAACCATGTTGTCGCCCTGCTCCTCGAGCTTCCACTCCTGCTTGCGCGCAAAGCCGTGGCGGGCAAGCTTGACCTCGTATCCGCCCATGGTCATTGCGTGACCGTCACGAAGGCCGCCGCAAATCGGAAAGCAAATGGGTGCCTGGCCCGACCAAACCGAAGGATCGCCCTGCCACAGGTACTCGCGACCGTTGGCTTTAATCGAAGTGAACGATCCGCCAGCCGTGCTCAGTGCCACACGAATAGAACCGTTATCAAGAACAAACTCCATAGGAGCCTTCCCTTTCGTACGCCAGCCCGCCAAGTCAATAGGGCTGATAGAAAACCGGCCCGCGCCCCCTCACAGAAACGCGAGCCGTCAATTGAAAAGCTACAGAATGCCGGGTACCGCCAAAACGAAGCACTCAAGCCAAGCAAGCAAACGTGTTATCGGAGCAGCTAGCCGTACCAGAACGCTTCGCAACAACAGCGGTAACCCCACAGGTCACTCAGACATCAGCGAGAAGCCAGCTGGCGAGGCAAGGTGCCGTGAAGCGAGACGGCATTGACCTTCTGGTCATGCCGTCGAAGCTGAGCGGCAGATTGCCCGCCAGATGGCTTCGCAGCGTCAACCGGTCCGGCGTTTGTTAAAACGCCGGAACCCCTTAGTCGTGATACTCGCCGCGGTCCCACTTCTCGAGGAACTCGTCAAAGAAGTGCGGGTCAGCCTGAGCCTCGGCATCGGCCTTATTGCAAGCGTCGATCTTGGCGATCAGGGCATCGTGCTCGGGGGTCTTCTCGTAGGGCTCCTCCAGGAAGGCAAGCATGATGTCGGCCATCAGGAACTCGCCGGTAATCTTGCCGCCAAAGCCCACGATGTTGGCGTTGAGCTCGCGACGGGCATACAGGGCAGAGGTCATGTCGCGGACCAGGGCGCAGCGGGCGCCGGGAACCTTGTTGACGGCGTTGGTGATGCCGATGCCGGTGCCGCACAGGGCCACGCCAAAGTCGGCCTTACCGCTGGCAACAGCCTCGCCCACGGCCTTACCGTAGATGGGATAGTGCGTACGGGTGTGGCTGTAGGTGCCACAGTCGAGCACCTTGTAGCCAGCCTGCTCCAGGCGGTCGGCCAGATAGATCTTCTCGTCCGTAACGATATGGTCGCAACCGATTGCGATGGTCTTCTTCATCAGAACGTCCTTTCGTCTGAATTCACAAGTTGAGGTAGAAGTTCGAGTTCTCGGTGGCTCTCGTTAGGCCATCTTGTTGAGCATGTCGACACGGATCTGGTGACGGCCGCCGGCGTACTGGGCGCGCAGGAACTCGCGGGCGATCTTCTTGGCGACCTCGGTGCCCACAACGCCCGGGCCCATGGTGACCATGCGCGAACCGTTGTGCTCGCGGGTCATGTAAGCGGAACGCTCGTCGGAAATGTTGGCGACGACCATGCCCTTGATCTTGACGGCGGCCATATAGGAGCCGACGCCGTACTTATCGAATGCAAAGCCCTGGGAATCCTTGTGCTCCAGCAGGTCCTTGGCAACGGCGGTCGCGGAATCGACAAAGTCCGCGGCAGGGGTCTCGGAATAGTCGACGACCTCGTGACCGTCGGCGATGAGCATCTCCTTGATGGACTCCTTCATCGACATACCGTCGGCATCGGAAGCGATAACAACCCTCATGACATCCTCCTTGAGAGATACGCAGGTGCGCAGTTTCTGTTTGGAAGTGTTGAATCGCGTTCAGGTCCGGGCATCTGAATGTGCGGTTCTTCACTGTTCATGTTTATTTGAACACATTCGAACAGTAACTGCAACAACTATTTGTTTATCTTTGTTCTTTTTTGAACAAATACCGTTCGCGGATGATTGCTGACCATTTGGGCCCGGCGCGGACGTAGCGACCATGTGCCCAACAAACAAAAGGGCGGCCGAGAACGTGTCTCGGCCGCCCTTCGGCGGTATGCCCCGGTATATACAGCTGTTTTAGTTACTCGGACTGCCCGCCCTTCTTGGCATGCTTGGACGGAGCACTCAGAAAGCGGCCCGTCAAATAGTTCGCCGGGCCGGAAATATCAATCCCCAGCAGCACATGCCCCAGCCACAAAAACGCCGCGAGCACCAGCAATGGAATCACGCACGAGGTCACGATCATCACGATGACGCCTTCGATCAGATCGGTCACCTGCTGCACAATCTCATCGGTCATCTGCTTGGCGCCGCTGGTCACCGACGTGACAAGACTCGAGGCGCCGTCGGCAAGCTGCTCAAGCACATTCTTGGACTCTGTGGACTCGGTCTTTTTCTTGCTTGCTTTGGAGCTGTCGCTATCTGCCGCATCCGCAGCCTTTTGCTGAGCTTGCTCAATACTTACGCGATACGTTTCATCGACCTTCTGCGACACCCATACGCTTGCGGGCACCAACACCATGCCAATTATGGCGACCACCAGCACACGCGTTGCCACGCGGCGAATGACTGTGCTCGTGCTCCAGCGTCCGTGAATGCCAAGTGAGATCGCAAAGAGCACCAGCGCAAACGGGATCAGGATGCCCAGGCCAACCGACCACAAAATCGTAAGCAAATATTTCTCTAGGTATAGCACGGCAAGCACGATACCAAGGTTGCCTGAAAGCTGCGCGAGCTGCTCGGCAACCGGCGTTCCCGTATCACCCGGCAGCGCGGTAATACCCGCAGATAGGGCAACGCACGAGGTCGTGAGCGCCAAAACGTTGCCCTTCTTTTGGTCGATAACCTCGATGGTGGAGTCCCAAGTCTTGGTATCGGCAAAATGTGGGCGTGCGACAAATCCCGACAGCAACGCCAGCACCACGAGCGCAACGATAAAGCCAATCTGCAACTTTTTGTTTGCGCACACGACATCGGACAGGCTGGGCTGCAGCTCGGTTACCGTCGTGTGCTCGGTTATCTGGACAGGACGCCCATGAGCTACCTCGTGCGCGTCTCTCTTTTGAATCAATCCGTTGTCCGGCATTTGGATACCTCCTCATTCCGGCGTTTAATGCGAAAGAAAGTATACCCACCGAGCAAAAATCGAACGGGAGGACGAACGGAGCGCACCAAAACCGTCCCCAACGACTAGTCGTTTAAGAACGTCCAATGACTATTTTGGGATGAGTTGCGGTGGAATAGGGATTGTTTTGCGCCCGCCGGCCCCTATTCAGTCCCTATTTCACCGCAACTTGGAGGAGAACAGAAAAAGCCCTGCCGCGGATAGCGGCAGGGCTTTTGGAAGGGGACTTGGTTGTGAGAACTCGTTAGGCGAGCTTGGCCTCGAGCTCGGCGATGCGCTTGTAGGCATCGATGGTAAAGCGGGTCTGCTTCTCCAGGATCATAGTGGTCATGAGAGTGTCCTGAGCGTGAGCCATGATGAAGGTCATCTCCATCTCGCCGCCGCCGGCCTCCTGCGAAAGCAGCTTGGTCTGCGTGTCGTGGGCGCCGATAAGTGCATCGCTGGCATCCTTGTGCAGCTGCTCGGCCTTCTCAAAATCACCCTCGCGAGCAGCATCGAGCGCTGCAAGCAGATCGGTCTGGGCGTCACCCGCGTATGCGACGATCTCGAATCCAACCATCGAGATTTCTTCTTTGGTTGCCATGTTGCGTTCCTTTCACATATGAACCAATGGAGAGCATCGCGTCCGGGCATACGCGCTGCGCTGTGTATGACAGAAACATTAACATTCAAACAAAACAGAACAATGCAAAACGCAATTTCGAGCTATGAACGGTCGATTTTCTCCCGTGAACGGTTTTTAAATCAATACGAACAATATCGAACACAATTAGTGGCAACCCAAACAGTTCCACACCCTAGCGCAGACAGCGTGCCGTATCGCCCTGTACCAGCACACCGGGAATCAACATATGTTCCACGCTAGACGCACCCCCCTCGGCGCCGGCAATCTTGTCGACAGCCCACATGCCGACGCGCTTGTTGTCAAAGCGCACCGTGGTCAGGTGACGGTCGGGCACGATATCGCCCAGGCTGTCATCAACACCCACTACGCTCACGTCCTGGGGCACGCGCTTTCCGCACGACTCGAGCCCGCGAATGCAGCCGTAGGCCATGGCGTCGTTAGAAGCATAAATGGCAGTACAGGTCGGATCGTCTGCTAAAGCCTGACCAGCAGCGTACCCGCTCTGTGCCGTCCAATCGCCACGGACGAGTCGCGGTGGCTCAATGCCACGCGCACGCAATGTCTCGCGCCAACCTTCCTCGCGCTGCATGCCCGAAAGCGAGCGCTCGGGACACGAGATAAAGTGCACGGTCTTGTGCCCCTGCCCCAGCAAGTACTCGACAACCTGGCGCGAGCAATCGAACTGGTCGTTATCGACCGTAGAGCACAGCGGGTGCTCCAACATCGTAACGAGCACCGTCTGCATGCCGGGCAGCGGCTCGAAGGTTCCAAAGTCCGCCGGCATGCGGTTCATAATCACGACCATACCGTCCACCGGCAGTGCGCTCATACGCGACGATGCACTCTCGAGGGTATACGGATGCCCATCTACTTTAGTGAGGGTAATGGCGTAGCCGTGCTTATCGGCGGCGGCGGCAAAGCCCTCCATACGGTCGAGGTTGCCGGTACCGGTAATGTTGAACATGGCGACGCCGACGGTCTTAAACTTACCGCGGCGCAGCGATCGACCGGCAAAATTGGGGCGATACCCCAGCTCGCGCATGGCGGCACGCACGCGCTCCTTGGTCTCTGGGCGCACGCTGGGCGAATCGTGCACCGTACGCGAGACTGTCTGCTCCGAGACGCCCGCGAGACGCGCCACATCCTTAACGGAAACCGATTTTTTAACAGCGGCCATAGGTCGATCTTTCTATGTCGACGATGCCATTGGTGGCACCCTACGCAGTCATTTTTAACGCCTTCAAGTATATCCAACGCCTCCCCCACCATACGCTCACCACCCAAAACCTACCGTTCACCGACATTTTTGCTTCCCCGAACGGCTTTTGTCGCCCAAATGTTAACGTTGCCATTGTGCAAACACAGAGCCACCGGGCGGCTCAAACGTTTACGCGCAAGGAATCGACGGTTCGCAGGCACAGGGGCCATCGGTTCGCGTCTTATTTTGTGTCGCAAAATGGCAACGTCAACATTTTGGCAATCAAACGTCAAAAGCTACCATCGTTGCCAACCCACCGACTCTTAGGAGCTTTGCATGGAGCAACTCATCGCCACCATCGAAAAGGGCCAGCCCTTTTTCAACGCGATCGCCCGCAACAAGTACCTCAAGGCGATCCGCGACGGTTTTATCTCCGTCATCCCCATCATCATCTTCTCGTCCATCTTCTGCCTCGTAGCCTCGGTCCCCAACATCTGGGGTTTCTACTGGCCCGATGACATCAACAACGCCCTGTGGAAGTGCTACAACTACTCCATGGGCATCCTGGCCATCGCCTGCGCCGCCACCACGGCCAAGCACTTCGCCGACGCCCAGAACCGCGATCTGCCCAAGAACAACCAGATCAACTTCATCTCGTGCATGTGCGCGGCCATCATCGGCTTCTTGCTCCTTTCGAGCGACACGATCGCCACGGACGCTGCCAGCGGCTTCAACACCACCTACCTTGGTTCCAAAGGCCTGCTGACCGCCTTTATCGCTGCGTTTGTGACCGGCATCATCTACAAGTTCTTCATTAAGCGCAACATCACCGTCAAGATGCCAGAGCAGGTTCCGCCTAACATCTCGCAGACCTTTAAGGACATCATCCCCTTCTCCGCCTGCATCACCGTCTTTTGGGTCTTTGACATCGTCTTCCGCGCTGCCTTTGGCTTCTGCTTTGCCCAGGGCGTCATCCAGGTGTTCCAGCCCCTGTTCACCGCTGCCGACGGCTACATCGGCCTCGCTGTGATCTACGGCGCCATGAGCCTCTTCTGGTTCGTGGGCGTCCACGGCCCCTCGATCGTCGAGCCCGCCATCGCCGCCGCCCTCGTTGCCAACATGACCGACAACCTGGCTGCGTTCCAGGCCGGCCAGCACGCTTCCGCTGTCCTGACCCAGGGTGCCCAGTACTTCGTCGTCTGCATGGGCGGCACCGGCGCCACGCTTGTCCTGGTCTTTATGTTCTGCTTCCTGGCCAAGTCCCAGGAGATGCGCGCCGTCGGTAAGGCCGCCATCGTTCCCGTCTGCTTCGCTGTCAACGAGCCGCTGCTGTTCGCCGCGCCCATCGTGCTCAACCCCGTCTTCTTTGTCCCGTTTGTCTTTGCCCCGATCGCCAACATCTGGATCCTCAAGATCTTTATCGACTTCTTGGGCATGAACGGCTTTATGTATACCCTGCCCTGGACCGTCCCCGGCCCCATCGGCACCATCATGGGCCTGGGCTTCCAGCCGCTCGCCTTTGTGATGCTCGCCCTTATCCTGGTCGTCGACTTTGCCCTGTACTACCCGTTCTTCCGTGCCTATGACGCCCAGAAGTGCACCGAGGAGGCCGAGATCTCCCAGGAGGAGCTCGCCGCCAAGAACGCCGAGAAGGCCGCCAAGCTCAACGACGCCTTCCAGGGCAAGGCTGACGCCAAGAGCGTTGCCGCCGGCGCTGCTGCCGAGGCCGTGAAGGCCGACGCCCCCGCCGCTTCCGCAGCACCCGCTGCCGAGGCAACGGCCACCAGCGACCTCAACGGCAAGCGCGTGCTCGTGCTCTGCCAGGGTGGCGGCACCTCGGGCCTGCTCGCCAACGCGCTGGCCAAGGCTGCCAAGGAGCGCGGCATTAACCTCGAGACCGCTGCCGAGGCCTATGGCAACCACGTGGACATGCTCCCCGACTTCGATCTGGTCGTCCTGGCCCCGCAAGCCGCCAGCTACCTGGCCGACCTGCAGAAGGACTGCGAGCGCGTGGGCAACAAGTGTGTCGCCTGCCGTGGCAAGCAATACATCGAGCTCTCCCAGAACGGCGACAAGTCTCTCGCCTTCGTAAGCGAGCAACTCTCGAAGTAAGTAACGCTCAGGGCCAGCCGACCATCCAAGACCGGCTGGCCCTTCGATTTAGACGATTGGATCATCATGTCCGTTAACCCTGCTAGCGTCACTAACCCGCCTGCGCAGTTTCCCGAGGACTTTGTCTTTGGCGGCGCCACTGCTGCCTACCAGGTAGAGGGCGAGACCCGCACTCACGGTAAGGGCAAGGTTGCCTGGGACGACTTCCTGGAGGCCCAGGGGCGCTTTTCCCCCGATCCCGCTTCGGACTTCTACAACCAGTACCCCGTCGACCTTGAGCTGTGCGAGGAGTTTGGTATCAACGGCATTCGTCTCTCCATCGCCTGGAGCCGCATCTTCCCCAACGGCACCGGTGAGATTAACCCCGAGGGCGTCCAGTTCTACCACGACCTTTTCGCCGAGTGCCACAAGCACCACGTTGAGCCGTTTGTCACGCTGCATCACTTCGATACGCCGCTGCCCCTCTTTGAGAAGGGCGACTTCCTCAACCGCGAGACCATCGACGCCTTTGTGGACTTTGCCACCTTCTGCTTTAAGGAGTACGCCGACCAGGTGACCTATTGGTTCACCTTTAACGAGATCTGGGCCGACGCCTCCAATACCTACATCGAGGGCACCTTCCCCGGTGGCGTCAAGGCGCATCTTGCCGAGGCCTTCCAGTGCGAGCACAACATGATGCTCGCCCACGCCAGGGCAGTACTAGCCTTCCATAACGGCGGTTTTAAGGGCAAAATCGGCGTCATTCAGTCGCTGGAGTTCAAGTATCCGCTCAACGAGAACGACCCCGCCGACATCAAGGCCGCCAACAACGAGCACGTGCTGCAAAACCAGTTCTTGCTCGACGCCACCTTCCGCGGCGACTACGCGCCCGACACCCTCGAGTGCGCCAACCGCCTGGCTGCCGTCTCGGGTGGCACCATCGAGATCTTGGACGAGGACCTCGAGATTATGCGCGAAGCTGCGCTTTACAACGACTACCTGGGCGTTAACAACTACCAGTGCCGTTTCTTGAAGGCTTACGACGGCGAGAACGACCTGCACCACAATGGTACGGGCGAGAAGGGCACCGGCCGCTGGCGCGTCAAGGGCATTGGCGAGCACGTGAACAAGCCTGGCATCCCTACCACCGACTGGGACTGGATCATCTATCCCGAGGGCCTGTTCGATCTGCTCGTCTACATTAAGCAGCGCTACCCCAACTACAAGCAGATCTTCATCACCGAGAACGGCATGGGCTACAAGGACCCCTACAAGGACGGTTTTGTGGACGACCAGCCGCGCATCGACTACATCGAGCAGCACCTGCGCTGGTTGCTCAAGGCCATAGAGGTGGGCGTCAACGTGGGCGGCTACTTCCTGTGGAGCCTGCAGGACCAATTCTCCTGGACCAACGGCTACAACAAGCGCTACGGCTTCTTCTACGTAGACTTTGAGACCCAAAAGCGCACGCCCAAGGCAAGCGCCTACTGGTATAAGCACGTGGCGCAGACCCGTCGTCTGGACTAAAGACTAGCGGGGTTGCCTGCCCACATAACCTGTCCCCATTTCTCAGCCGGGGGCGGCACGTCACACGGCGCGCCGCCCCCGGTCTTTTGTTTTTGTTCGACCTGGGGGCCGTTTATCTCGATCTGTAACATCTAGCCGAGTTTTTGGGTTCTAGCTGTTACAGATCGAGATGAACAGGATTGCGCTTTCCGAAGAATCTAAATCTGTAACACGTAGCCCGCTTTTGACCGTCTACCTGTTACAGATCGAGACAAACGGAGTAGGACCTAACCCCGTATGTCCCTAACAGTCGAGCGTTCGACCAGCGTACTCGGCACATGAATCGCCTCGATAGACGAGCTCTCTCCAATCGCCGCCTCAAACGCAAGCTTACCGACACCGCGCAAATCAAATCGCAGCGTCGTCAGCCGATTGTGAGGAACAAGTCCCTCGAGTGCGTCGTCGATACCAGCCACGCTCACGTCGTCGGGCACGGACAGGCCCGCATTCTCGAGCGCGGCGATAACGCCCAGCGCCATCTGGTCATTTGCCGCAAGCACGGCAGTCGGCGCCTGCGACCCGCCGGCAAGCACCTCGGCCGCAATCCGCTCGCCCATGGTGTACCCACTGTCCGCACTCCAATCGCCACGCAGCATCGGAGCGGCATCGACATGAGCACGACCCAGCGTATCGCGCCAACCGGCCTCACGAAAACGCGAGGAAATCGAGTTTTCCGGACCCGCCACAAACCGCATATTCGAATGACCATGTTCCAGCAGATAATTGGTCAACAGCTCGCACGAACCATACTGGTCGGAGTCGATCGTCGTGCAGCGCGGATGCGCATACATGGACAGGATGACCGTTCGCACTCCCGGCTGGGGAACAAACTCCTCAAAATCGGGAGCCATGCGGTTCATGTTGAGAATCATGCCGTCGACGGGTCGCTCGACCATGCGGCGCGAGGCATCGGCAAGTGCATAGGGCTTGTCGCCGCCCATCTCGATCATAGTGACGGCAAAATCGTGCTCGCGCGCCGCTTGCATGATACCCTCGAGCGTCGCCAGGTTACCGACACGTGTGATGTTGTACATGCACAGGCCAATAGAACGATACGACCCGCCGCGCAACGCCGCTCCAGCAAAATTGGGACGAAAGCCCAGCTCTTCCATGGCGGCCAGCACACGCTTGCGCGTCTTTTCCGTCACGTTGGGCATACCGTTGACCACACGAGACACAGTCTGGCGGCTCACGCCAGCGAGCGCCGCAACCTCTGCCGCGCTCGCCGAACGACCATTCCTTGTCTGCTGAGCCATGCCTTCCACGCTAACCTGCTTCCCAACTATTCCCCGCACCCATGGCGCATCGTACATACATTGATAACGTGCTCATGATACCCGAGCCATATACCACAACATGAAAACTTCTGTCAATCAAAACCGCTTACCGAACAAATACAACCGTTCGCGGCTGTTTGAAGTTGTTTTGTTTCTATACATCCCAGCCGGATGTTAACGTGCTCATTGTCAAATGTTCACGTGCTCATTTTGGTTCTAATCATTTTAAGATAGTGTTTATCGGGCTTTTTCACCGCTGAACGCTAACCAGGGAGCCTCCTGAGCGCAAACGCACAATATCGAACAGCGAGACGAGAGGGTGTATGCATATGTCTTTGCTAAACCGCGTACAGCAGCTGCCGAAGGGCTTTGTTTGGGGCGCCGCAACCGCCGCGTACCAAACGGAAGGTTCCACGAAGGTGGCAGGCAAGGGTAAGACCATGTGGGACGATTACCTTGTCGCCCAGGGTCGCTTTTTGCCCGACCCGGCCAGTGATTTCTACAACCGCTACGAGGAGGATATCCGCCTTTCTGCCGAGCATGGACTCAACGCCATCCGTGTGTCCATCGCCTGGACTCGCATCTTCCCCAACGGCGACGATGCCGAGCCCCTCGCCGAGGGCGTTAAGCACTACCACGAGTTGTTCGCCTGCTGCAAAAAGTATGGCGTCGAGCCCTATGTGTCCCTGCATCACTTTGACTCCCCCGCCGCCCTGTTCAACCAGGGCGACTGGCTCAACCGCAAGACCGTCGACGCCTATGTGCGCTATGCCGAGTTCTGCTTCCGCGAGTTCCGCGAGGTCAAGAATTGGTTCACCATCAACGAGCTCATCAGCCTCTCGCACTCCCAATACATCCAAGGCAACTTCCCGCCCAACCATCACTTTGATGTGACGAGCGGCATCCAGAGCCAGCACAACGAGCTCGTTGCCCACGCCCGCGCCGTCAACCTGTATAAGGATCTTGACGAGACCGAGCACCTGGGCGGACGCATTGGCATGGTCAACGTCCTGACGCCGGCATATCCTGCCACCGACTCGCCCGCCGACCAGCACGCCGCCGACCTGTACAACGCCTTCTACACCGACTTCATCATGGACGGCGCCTTCCTGGGTCACTACTCCGCGCGCACCCTCTCACTCATCAACGAGATTCTGCGTGCCAACAACGCCACACTTACGGTTGAGGACAGCGACATGGAGGAGCTCGCCAAGGCGGCGCCCCGCAACGATATGTTCGGCCTCAACTACTATCAGTCGGCGTTTATCGCCGCATACGATGGCGAGTCCACCAACAGCTTTAACGGCACCGGAGACAAGGGCACCTCGTGCTTTAAGTTTAAGGGCGTCGGGCAGCAGGTCGATATGCCGGGTATCCCCACCACCGACTGGGATTGGCTCATCTACCCGCAAGGCCTCTACGACACGCTCAAGCACATCAGCGCCACCTATCCCAACCTCCCCGTCATCTATATCACCGAAAACGGCCTGGGCCACAAGGACCCCGAGCCCGACGCAAACGGCATCGTCGCCGATCCCGAGCGCATCGACTTTGTCGACCAGCACATGGAGAAGGTGCTCCAGGCGCGCGCCGAGGGCGTCGACGTCCAGGGCTACTTTATCTGGAGCCTGCAGGACCAGTTCTCGTGGGCCAATGGCTATAACAAGCGCTACGGCCTGTTCTACATCGACTTCGACACGCAAAAACGCTACATCAAGCAGTCGGCACTCTGGTACAAGGAGCTCGCCGACACCATGGCGGACGCGCAGTAGCGCATCGCCTCGCTTTCTCCCGAGAAGGGAGCGGCCCTATGCGATACAAACCCAGCCGCTCCCCTCTCTCCCCCTGGGACCGACCCCGCCTGCACCCGGGCTTTTAGCAAGCGGGAGACCATATAGGTTTTCAACGTCCATGCCATTAAGATTTCATGCAAAGAGGAGCGTGAACTATGGAATCGATCGTTAAGTTCTTGGAGAAAGGTCAGCCGTACTTCGACAAGGTCTCTAAGAACATCTACCTTCAGGCCATTAAAGACGGCTTTTTGGCAGCAATGCCCATCATCCTGTCTTCTTCTGTCTTCCTGCTTATTTCAACCCTGCCGGGCGTTGTCGCCACGGTCGGCGGCTTTACGCTGCCCGACTGGTGGAACGTCGACGTCGTGAACTTCTGCAACAAGGTTTACAACTTCACGATGGGCGTCGTGGGCATCATGGTCGCCGGCACCACCGCAAGCGCGCTGACCGGCTCCAAGAACCGCCGCATGCCTGCCGGCAAGGCCATCAACGCCACGAGCACCATGGTCGCCGCCATGTGCGCTATGCTCATCTTGGCCGTTACCCAGACGAGTGCCAAGATCGACGGCGCCGATGTCTCGGTGTTCTTTACCGACAACATGGGCACCAAGGGCCTGCTGAGCTCCTTTGTCGCCGCATTTGCCACGGTCAACATCTATGCCTTCTGCATTAAGCGAGACATCACCATCAAGCTGCCCAAAGAAGTCCCCGGCGCCATCGCCCAGAACTTCCGCGACATCTTCGCCTTCAGCTTCTCCATCCTGTTTGTCGCCGTCATCGACGTTATCTGCCGCACCTGCTTGGCCGTCCCGTTTGCCAACGTCATCTCCACGCTGGTGAGCCCGCTGTTCGCCGCCGCCGATTCCTACGCCGGCCTCGCCCTCATCTGGTTCATGATCCCGCTGTTCTGGTTCATGGGCATCCACGGCCCCTCGGTCGTTAAGCCTGCCCTCAACGCCGCGCTGTTTGGCAACATCACTACCAACCTCGCCACGCTGCAGGCCGGCGGTCACCCCGCCCTCGCCCTGACCGAGAACTTCGGTAACTACATCGGCGAACTCGGCGGCACCGGTGCCACGTTCATTGTCCCGATCATCTTCCTGCTCTTTATGCGCTCCAAGCAGCTCAAGGCCGTCGGCAAAGCCTCTGTCGTACCCGTGATGTTCGCCGTCAACGAGCCGCTGCTGTTCGCCGCGCCCATCATCCTCAACCCGTACTTCCTGATCCCGTTCCTGTTTGCCCCCGTGGCCAACGTCCTCATTGGTAAGTTCTTCATCGACTTTTTGGGCATGAACGGCTTTATCTATGCCATGCCGTGGGCACTCCCCGGACCGATCGGCACCTTCATCGACACCAACTTCCAGCCGATCTCTCTGGTCCTGGTTGTCGTCCTGCTGGTCGTTGACTTCTTGATCTACTACCCGTTCTGCAAGGCCTACGACAACGTCCTGTGCAAGCAGGAGGCCGAGACCCTGGCCGAAGAAGAGGCCGAGGAGACCAAGGCCGTCAAGACCGCTGCCGCCCCCGCCGTTGAGGCTCCCGTTGTCGAGACCGCTTCTGCCACTGAGGCCTCCGCAGCTCCGTCCGCCCTTAAGGGCAAGGACCTGAGGGTTCTGGTTCTGTGCGCTGGCGCCGGCACCTCTGCACTGCTCGCCAACGCGCTTAAGGAAGGCGCCGACGAGCTGGGCATCGACATTACCGCCAACGCCGGTGCCTACGGCAGTCACTACGCCATCATGGACCAGTACAACGTCATCGTCCTGGCTCCGCAGGTTCGCACCTATTACAACGAGATGAAGGCCGACACCGACCGCCTGGGCATCACGCTGCTGTCGCCCAAGGGCAAACAGTACATCGACCTCACTAAGGATCCCAAGGGTGCCGTCGCCTGGATCGAGGAAAACCTCGAGGCATAAGACACTGACGCTACCTACCGCTCGCAGACAAAAAATGGCCCGTGCATCGATGTGTGATGCGCGGGCCATTTTGTTTAGACCGCACCCGTCCTCCTGTTCATCTCAATCTGTAACATCTAGCCGAGTTTTTCGGTCCAAGCTGTTACAGATCGAGATGAACGCACAGGCCAAGCCGAAAATCTCAATCTGTAACATGTAGACCGCTTTTGACCGCTTAGATGTTACAGATCGAGACAAACAGAATATGCCGGACCGAATTGTCTAAATCTGTAACAACTAGCTGAGATTTTCGGCCCTACCTGTTACAGATTTAGACGAACAGGCCGAGCAAGTCTACGCCCGCAGGTCCTTTACGCTGGAACGCTCGACCAACACGCCCGAGACGAGCGTGCGGCTTCTTGAGCTCGGAGCCCCAAGACCTGCGACGACCTCGTTAAGCGCACGGATGCCCAGCTCGCAGTGGCGAAACTTCACCGACGTCAGAATCGAGTTGGGAATCGTCTTGTAGAGCTCATCGTCGAAGCCGATCACGGACACGTCGTCGGGCACACTGAGTCCTTTGTCATGTAGAGCCATCATCACACCATTTGCCATGCAGTCGTTAGCAGCGAGGATCGCCGTGCAATCGGGTTTATCAGCAAGCACAAGGCCCGCGGCATAGCCACTATCCGCATTCCAATCGCCTTGCAGAGGCTCGGGCGGCTCAATGCCACGCGTCTCGAGTGCCGCACGCCAACCTTTCATACGGCACTGGCTCGACAGCGACTCTTTCTTACCAGAGACGAAGTACACGTTCTTGTGCCCGCGATTCAAGAAGTACTCGCATGCCATGCGCGCACCACCCTCTTGATCGTCACTAACGGTAGAGCAGGTAGGATGCTCCATCGGCGTGATAATCACCGTCTTGAGGTCCTTCGGTGCCTCAAACGTATCAAAGTCGTCGACCATCTGGCGCAGATTGAAGATCATGCCATCAACAGGCAGCTGCGACATCCTGCGCGCTGCATCGGCAAGGGTCATCTTCTCCCCTGCCCGCTTTTTGATCATCGTCAGCGCAAAACCACGCTCTTCGGCGGCATCGGCGATACCGTCAATCATGTCCACGGCGCCGCCCGACAAGTGAAACAGCACCACGCCGATACACCCGTAACGGCCCAACTTGAGCGAACGCGCGGCAAAGTTGGTTCGAAACCCGAGCGCCTCCATTGCGGAATGGACTTTATCGCGCGTCGACTCGCGCACGCTATCGGGCTCATTGATCACACGCGACACCGTCTTGAGGGAAACACCCGCGGCAACCGCCACATCGTTCATTGAGACGCTTTTCTTGTCCATCGTTGCCACTGCTTCTCCAGTCGGTTCCCTATCGATCGTTCTTTGCGTTCTAGCATACACTACCTGCCCGACTGACAAATCAGCCGTTTATCGGACAATATCGACCGTTCACCCGTAAATCCTTGTTGCTCTTCCAAAAATGTCTTACGTTGTCATTAACGAAATGTCCTACGTTGTCATTTCGCAATGCCTTCCTTAAGCAGGAAGGTTTCCGGGCAGTCCTGACCATCCATCGACGACCAGTTCCATCCACATGCATCGCGCATCAAGCAGCAAAGGAGCTCTATGGACGCCATCGTAAAGATGCTCGAAAAGCATCAACCGTTCTTTGAGAAGATCTCAAGGAACATCTACCTCCAGGCCATCAAAGACGGATTCCTTGGGTGCATGCCCATCGTCCTCACCTCTTCGATCTTCCTGCTGATCGCCACGCTTCCCGGCGTGGTTGGCATCGCGCTGCCCCAACCGCTCATCGACTGGTGCAACAAGCTGTACAACTTCACCATGGGCGTCATGGGCATCATGGTCGCCGGCACCACTGCCAAGAACTTTACGGCTTCTATGAACCGTCGCATGCCCGCCGGCAAAGTGCTCAACGACGGTTCCACCATGGTGGCCGCCCAGTGCAGCATGCTGTTGCTCGCAGTCACGCAGTTCACCACCAAGCTCAACGGCTCCGAGCTTTCGGTCTTCGATTGCACCAGCATGGGTACACGTGGTCTGTTCTCGGCCTATATCGCCGCGTTCATTACCGTGTGGGTCTATAAATTCTGCGTCTCGCGCGATCTGACCATTAAGCTGCCCAAGGAGGTCCCGGGCGCCATCGCTCAGAACTTCCGCGACATCATCCCCTTTGGCGGCGCCGTCATCATCTGCGGCATCATCGATGTCATCGTGCGCAACCTCATGGGCGTTCCGTTCTCCGAGCTGCTTATCAAACTGCTCTCCCCGCTCTTTACCGCTGCAGAAACCTATCCTGGCCTCATCCTTATCCAGGCAGCCACCGCGTTCTTCTGGTTCATCGGCGTCCACGGCCCCTCGATCGTCCAGCCGGGCATCGACCCCATCCGTCTTGCCAACCAGGCCGAGAACCTGCAGGTTCTGCTGGCAGGTGGCCACCCCGCTCACTCCCTCACCTTTAACATGTCACTCGTGGGTGAGTTCGGCGGCACCGGCGCCACGTTCATCGTGCCACTTCTGCTGATTCTCTTTATGAAGTCCAAGCAGCTCAAAGCCGTCGGTAAGGCCTCGATTGTTCCTGTTGCCTTTGCTGTCAACGAGCCGCTGCTCTTTGGCGCGCCGATGATCCTTAACCCCTACATGCTCGTCCCCTTTGTTGCCGCCGGTTGCGTCAACGTGAGTGTTGCCAAGTTCTTTATCGATAATGTGGGCATGAACGGCTTCTCCTTCGTGGTGCCTTGGGCTACCCCTGCCCCCATCGGCATCTTCATCACCACGAACTTCCAGCTTATCGCCCTGGTATTTGTCGCGATTATCATCTTGCTGGACGCCATCATCTACCTGCCGTTCTTGAAGGCATACGATCAGCTGCTCTGCGACCAGGAGGCCGAGCGCGCCGCCGAGCTGGGTCTCGAGTCCGATGGTGCCGCTGCCATCGCCGCCAACGCCCCTGCGCCCGCTGTCGAGCAGGCTACCGCTTCCGTCGAGACGACTGTTGCCGCCGCCGACAGCAAGCCTGTCGCCGATCAGCCCGAGCCCGCTGCCGATGCATCCGCCAAGAAGGATGTCGATGGCCTGAAGGTCCTCGTCCTGTGCGCCGGCGCCGGCACCTCTGCCATGCTCGCCAACGCCATCAAGGAAGGTGCCGCACAGACCGGAGAGAACATCGCTTCCTCCGCAGGCGCCTATGGCCAGCACACTGCCATCATGGATCAGTACGACGTCATCGTGCTCGCCCCGCAGGTTCGTAGCTACTACAACGACATGAAGGCTGACACCGATCGTCTGGGCATTAAGCTGCTCGCTCCCCGCGGTAAGGAATATATCGACCTTACTCGCGACCCCGCTGGCGCCATCAAGTGGCTCCGCGAGAACCTCGACTAGTTCCTCCCTCTGTTGGTGCCCGGATCCCCAGTTCGGGCACCTCTCCCTATTCGTATCCCACAGAAAGGATGTCTCATGACCAACCCTATGCAGTTCCCCGACGGCTTTGTGTTTGGCGGCGCCACCGCCGCTTACCAGGTTGAGGGCGAGACCCGCACGCACGGCAAGGGCAAAGTGCCCTGGGACGATTTCCTGGCTGCTCAGGGTCGCTTCTCCCCCGATCCTGCAAGCGATTTCTACAACAAGTATCCGGTCGATATCGACCTGTGCCAGCGCTTCGGCATCAACGGTATTCGCGTCTCTATCGCTTGGAGCCGTATCTTCCCCAGCGGCACCGGCGAGATTAACCCCGAGGGCGTCGCTTTCTATCACGAGCTTTTCGCCACCTGCAACAAAGCTGGCGTTATCCCCTATGTCACGCTAGATCACTTCGATACGCCCGAAGCCTTTTATCAGAACGGCGGCGAGGGATTCCTGACGCGCACGACAATCGACGCCTTCGTCGAGTACGCAAAGTTCTGCTTTGCCGAGTTCACCGAGGTCAAGCACTGGTTTACCTTTAACGAGATTCCCGCAACTGCCGAGGGCAGCTTTATCGTCGGCAACTGGCCGCACGGCGAGAAGTACCGCCTGGACAAGGCCTTCCAGCTCATGCACAACATGATGGTGGCCCACGCCAAGGCTGTCGTCGCCTTCCATGAGGGCGGCTTTGAGGGCGAGATCGGCATTGTCCAGAACCTGGAGCCCAAGTATCCCCTCGACCCCAACAACGCCGCCGACTGCGAGGCAGCTCGCATGGCCGACGTCATCAACAACCGCTGGGTACTCGACGCCACCTTCCGCGGCCACTATGCAGCCGACACCATGGAAGCTGCGACCAAGCTGGCCCATATCGCCGGCGGCGAGCTTGACGTCCGCGACGAGGACATCGCCGCGCTGACCGCCGCGCTCCCCTACAACGATTGCCTGGGCGTCAACACCTACAAGTGCCAGTTCCTGCGTGCCGCCGAGGGCGAAAACGACATCAACCACAATGGCACCGGCGACAAGGGCTCCTCGCGCTGGTTCCTCAAGGGCGTGGGCGAGTCATGCGTGCGCGAAGGCGTACCCACCACCGATTGGGACTGGATTATCTATCCCGAGGGCCTCTACGACCTGCTGCTTCGTATTAAGAACGATTACCCCAACTACAAGAAGATCTACATCACCGAGAACGGCATGGGCTATAAGGACGACTTTGAGGACGGCTTTATCGACGACGCCCCTCGTATCGATTACATGCGCCAGCATCTCGCGTGGATCCTCAAGGCAATCGACGGCGGCGTGAACGTCGACGGCTACTTTGTGTGGTCGCTGCAGGACCAGTTCTCCTGGACCAACGGTTATAACAAACGTTACGGCCTGTTCTACATCGACTTTGAGACCCAGAAGCGCTATCCCAAGGCGAGCGCGTACTGGTACAAGAACGTCGCGGAGACCGGCCTGCTCATGGCCTAACTTTTGCCGCATACCCCCTGTCGGCCGCATGCGAATCCCTCCACGGGTTCGCATGCGGCCTTTTTTGTTTTGAATCAGGCCTAGCGTGCCGCTCATCTCAATCTGTAACATTTGGCCGAGTTTTTTCACCCCCAACCGTTACTGATTGAGACAATTAGATAGTCAAATCCGCGCTTTCCGAGCAGCTGTCATGCGCACCTCTTACCTTGTTTTCAGTATCACGAACATACTTTCGGTATCATTTCATGTTATTATGATACCGAAAGTATGTTCGTGATACTGAAAGGAGCCACATGCGCCAGTTTGATTACGCCACAGTCCCAGCGGAACTCGAAGCAACCCCAATCACCAATCTCCTTCTCTCGATACGCGAGCATAAAGGCCGACAACTTGTTCTGAGCCAAGTCAAACCCGAGCTTCTATCGTCCCTTATGGAGGAAGCTAAGATCCAAAGCACCCAATCCTCCAACGGACTTGAAGGAATTGTTACCACCCAAAAAAGGCTCAAAGCAATCATGGCGTATTCCACCAAGCCAAGCTCCCGTGCAGAAGAAGAAATCGCTGGGTACCGAGACGCGCTGTCGCTTATTCACGAGCAGCACGATTTCATTCCCGTAACACCATCGGTCATTTTGCAGCTGCATCGTGACCTCATGGCACACACAGCAATCTCGTATGGGGGCCATTGGAAAGACAGCGATAACGAAATCGTCTCCATCGACGATCAAGGTAATCGACTTGTGCGCTTTAGACCTCCTTCGGCTCTAGCAACCCCGGGACTTATCGAAGAAGCCTGTCGGTCCCTCAACGATGCCCTATCTCGCCAAGCTTGCGATCCCCTCCTTATATCACTCCGCTTTATCTTCGATTTTGTCAGCATTCATCCCTTCAACGATGGCAATGGCAGGATGAGCCGACTCCTTACAACGCTACTGCTCGAAAAGACTGGATACGACGTTGCGCGCTACGTCAGCATCGAACGACTTATTGAAGACAACAAGGCGCTCTACTACAGTGCCCTCGCTGCAAGTTCCACTGGATGGAATGAAAACGAAAACAGCGAGGTTCCCTTTATCCGGTTCATGCTCGGAACCATACTGGCGGCTTACCGACAGCTCGAACAGCACACCCTGATTGAATTCAACACTCGCCCCATGTCGAAGCAAGCGCGCATAGCTGCTCTATTTCAGGAGAAACCCGGCGTCATTAAGAAATCCGACATCCAGTCCAACTGCCCCGATATCAGCGAGGTAACCGTTAAACGAACCCTCAGCCAGCTTGTTAGTTGCAGTGCAATCGAAAAAACAGGAGCGGGTCGTTCGACGGGCTACATACTTAAAGACGTCCATGCTCTGGAATTATTCTTGCAATCTGTAATACCCAATAGCGAGCCAGCAATAAAACAAGGGCCCCCAAAGGATAAACTCCTTGAACGCATGAACCGCGCCGAAGATGAAAGCAGAGACGGACTCTACGAAGACTACGATTTATTCTCAAGGGATATCAAAGCGAGATACGGAGTCTAGCCATATCTCAGAATGGCCTCACCCTTGTTGCCCAAAACTATTTGCACGTCATTTCACGTCACTTTGACGCGTAAAATAACGCGCAAATTTTTACGCGCCATCAAATTTGACGCACAAATGGTGTTTTTACTTATTACGTGTCATTCTGCACGTCATATTGAAGTGATAATCCCCGCGCCGGCAGAGGGCAGCAGTGTCTCCCGTAGCGCTAGTTAGCAAATGACCTGTGTATGTTCCTCGATGGCGGCACGATTCTCGGCGGTAATACCCGGCTCGCACACTACGGCGTCCAGGCTGTCCAGGCGGCAGAAGGTGTAGAAGTCGCGTTTGCCGATCTTGCTGGAGTCGGCGATCAGATAGCGCGAGTCGGCCTTGCTAAAGGCGAGCTGCTGGATACGACCCTCATCCATATTGGACGTAGACACGTCGCCATCCAGAATGCCGTTGGCGCCGATAAACGCCGCATCGATGCCCAGGGCGCGCAGGGTATCCTCGGCCGTTGGTCCCACAAACGCGGCGGTGCGGCGACGGTACATACCGCCCACGAGGCACAAGTCGCAGTCCTCGCGCGCCTCGAGCAGGTTAAACACCGAAAGCGAATTGGTCACAATGCGCAGGCGAAACGTCGGCAGCATCGAGGCCATCTGCTCAACCGTGGTACCCGTGCCCAAAAAGATGGTCGAGCCTTCCTCGATAAGCTCCACAGCACGGCACGCAATCTGCAGCTTTTCCTCGGCATGCTTCGTGCGCTTTTCGGTGTGCGAATACTCATGGCGCAACATAGCGTGGGGACGACCCTGTGCACTGCGGGCGCCGCCGTGCACGCGCTCGATCTCGCCCAGGCTCGCAAGCTCCTCAAGATCGCGACGAATCGTCATGTCCGAGACGCCCAGCGCATCCGAAATCTCCTTGACCGAGACCGTGCCCTGCTCTTCGAGCAGCTGACGAACCTTATCCTGTCGCTCCGCTTTAATCACGATGAATCCTCGCCGTTCTGTGCGCGCATATCATTCAAACAGTAACGAACAAATTGTATCAGACTCATGCGCGTCAAAAATGAACGCCCGCACAGCTCCAATCATCACTTTTTTGAGAAAAATACCCCCTGCTTTAGTGGGGTGTAGTGATAATCTCGCCTGTTCGCGCTACAGTTTGTCGGAAATACCTCGATGTTAGGAACCAAATGATCACTTCCGAGCTTTTCGGCACCGCACCGTGCGGTACCCCCGTTCATCGTTACACCCTCAACGGGCCCGAGATCTGCGTTCGCATTATGGACTATGGCGCCACCGTGCTGGGTATCGATGTGCCCGACATTCCCGGCAACGTGCGCGATGTGGTGCTGGGCTTCGATAAGCTCGAGGATTACTTTGACAACCCCGCCTGCTTTGGCGCGACCATCGGACCTGTGGCCAACCGCACTGCAGGTGCCACGATCACCATCGCCGGCACGGACTGGCATATGCCCGCCAACGAGGGCGCCAACAACCTGCACAGCGATCTTGAGTACGGCCTGCACAAGCGCGTGTGGGACGTTGAGCTCGACGAGGTCCACAATGCTGTGCGCATGACCACCTCGCTTGAAGATGGCGAGCTGGGCCTGCCCGGCAACCGCACCTTTACGGCCGTGTTTACCGTGACGCGCACCGGCTGCTTCCGTATCGAATATGGCTGCGAGAGCGACCGCGCCACGTACGTGTCCATGACCAACCACACGTACTTTAACCTTGCCGGTCATAACGCCGGCATGGACTGTGAGCATTTCTTTGTTGCTAACGCTGCCCACTACCTGCCCATCGACGACCAGAACATTCCTACCGGCGAGATCGCTCCCGTCGAGGGTACGCCGTTTGACTTCCGCGAGCTGCGCCCCGTTGCACCCGGCATGGAGGCCGACGACCCGCAGATTAAGCAGGCCCGTGGCTACGATCACTGCTTGTGCATCGATGGCTATCAGTACGGCCGTAATCTGCGCCGCGCGATGCACGTCGAGGAGATGTGGACCGGTCGCGAGCTGGACTACTACACCACCGCCCCGGGCGTGCAGCTCTACACCGGCAACTGGCTGGGCGACGAGCACGCCAAGGACGATGCCAACTACGGCTGGGGCGCCGGCTTTGCCCTCGAGGCCGAGATGTACCCCGACACGCCGCACCAGCCGCTGTTTCCGCAGGGCATTGTGGGCCCGGGTCATCCCTACAGCAATGTGATCGAGTACCACTTTATGAGGCACTAAGCCCACAACGCTGCATATCGCACACCAGCGCCCGCCGGCACCACCGACGGGCGCTTTTTTCATCTTTTGAGCTCATTTTCGCTGTGACTGTATGAGTGACATATCAAAACTATGCCCATTTACTACGTTTAGCCCGGGATGCTCGACCACGCACCGGGTTTTGTTAAATTCGCGAGCCGTCTACCTGCGGTTTTGTTTTTCTCAAATTCGACATGCTCGGCGATAGCCGATCAAACGTAGTAAATGGGCATAGTTTTTGACAGGCGGCATCGCGCGCGTCCCTCGCAAGGGCAAAATGATCCGTTTTCCTCCGTCCCCAAGGGATCAGTTGAACAAATTGCCGATGGGGTCGGGATTGGAGCTGGGGAGGTAGCAGATTTCTAGCTCTATGCCGAGTTCTTGCAGCTCTTTAAAGGCGGCGGCATCTGCCTCGCCTACGGCAACGGCAGGCGTTACAGAGCGCTTGCCCTCCCCTGCTTGCATATGGCCAATGCTAATCTTGATGATCGGCACACCGCCCTTGACCAGCGCGAGTGCATCGGCGGGCGAGGCCACCATGATGAGAATCCATTGACGCGGCGTTGCGGTATGAATGATGTCGATGGTCCTTTGCACCGAAAAAAACCGCGTCCACACGCCCTCGGGCGCCGCGACCCTCATAGGCGCCCACTTGCGCGAATCAGCCGCAATCTCGTCGTTGACGATTAAGACAAGGTTGGAACCCACGGCCTCGTACCACAGCTCAACGTCTTGCCCGTAAATAAACCGGTCATCGATACGTGTAAGAAGGATCCTGGGTTGAGCCATGGCAGCCCCATTCTGTTTGAGACCCGTAAGAGCGAGACGTCGGCCACCAACTCAACAGCAGGTCAAGTGCCAAATGAACGCCGCAGACATCACGTCTCCAATATTAGTGCATTTAAAGTGAGAAAAGCCGTCAGGACACTTGCGCGGATTTGCGATGTCCCGTATCATAGACAGCCGTTGACGCCTCAGTTGCGTCACCACATGGCCGCCAGCGTAGCTCAGTTGGTAGAGCACCGCTCTCGTAAAGCGGGGGTCACCGGTTCGAGCCCGGTCGCTGGCTCCATTGCACAAGATAGCCGCCTTCGGGCGGCTTTTTTGTTGCCGATTTTGAGTGCGCGTGTGCCAATCCAAGCATCGCCACGTCAACAGCGGCCCACTCGGTGGACTTCGGGTTTAATGCTTAGAGGCGGGGATTTACCAAAGTGAAATCTTAATGAAAAGAAACCCGGCTGCAACAATTGCCATGGCGAGGGCTCGAATTGGCCATATAGATCTAAAATAGTCACAATATACAAATGTCGAGAGACGTTGGGAATATAGATGAAAAGAACTAAGGGTTTTCTTTTGTTGGTAATGATGCTGCTCGGACTGTTCTGCCTGAGTGGCCCTTCTTGGGCCGAGGCTGCCTGTCCTGAAAGTGAGCCTCAGCAGTCTTATACGGGCAGCCTGCTAATAACTGCTAAGGAGGGCGATGCCGACTCTCAGTCTGGGGTAAATCCCCTTGCCACTTTTGAGGGGGACGGCGGAACGGTCAAGCTTGACCATATTGGTAGCGGGATTTTGAGGTGGCAAGTTCTTCCGGACAAAATTGCGAACGATCCCTTCTCTTTTGCTGGAATGATATATCTATACAAGGTTGTGAGCGGAAACCAAAAATACGTCGATTGCTATCCGACAAACGGGTCTGGAATTGCATTCACCGGCATTTCGGGGCAGATTGATACACATGTACGAAAGGGAACCTATGTGGTGCGTTGGGTTGGAGCTGCTGCAGGCCCGATATGGATTGCGGTCTTGCGCCCCGATGTCCAAATAGGTTTCTCTCTCTAGACGGGAAGTTGTTCATGAACGCCATATATGACGGAGATGACTGGGTCGATCATTATACTTGGCGCCTGGTCGGCTCGAACGACAATGGGGATGTGGTGTTTGATGGACTATGTCCAAAGCATCTCCATCCTTTTGTCTCGTCGTTAATTGAGAGTTCCGCTCGTGTTGCCCCCTACAGCTCGGCATCGCTTCATGATACGGACGTTTTGAAGACCATAAGGGAATCAATTGACGAGGGCACGATGAGCGGCCCGCTGTTTTCTCGGCTTGTGGGGCTAGATGAGATTGGCTCGAAACGACTGCTTGCGGGCGAAAAAGTGGAACTCACTTATCGGTCGATGATTTCAATCCTGCGGCTAGCCGATGTTCTTCGCAAATAAATGAGGCTTCCCTATTCAAAAACCGAAAACCCCGCCAAACGTGATTCCCCTAGGGAAAACACGCTTGGCGGGGTCGTGGCGTGATTCCCCTAGGGGAATCACGCCATCAGACGAACAGCTCAGCCGAGCGGCTCGCTACTCCTCCCAGTAAGCATCTGCAAGCAGCTTAAAGCAGATCTTCTTGACCGGCTGTGCGCCATCGCCCGGGAACTCGAGCGTGGGCATGTGAGGCTCGCCGGCAACGAACAGCGCAAACTTGTCGTCGGCAAGATCGCCGGCGATCGAAGCGTCGGAATCGACCAGATCGTAGTCGTCCTTCTCGTCAAACTCCTGAACCAGCGTCAGACTGCCCGTGGCGACCTTAAAGGCCTCGCGACCCTCAACGTCGATCTGCAGGTCGTGATAGCGCTGATGCGTCTCATAGTGAGCCTCGGCCTCGGGACGCGTCGTGGGAGCCATGACGTTCGCATAGACCTTGTCGCCCAGAATCGGATGGCTGCCGACCTCGAGCTCTGCCGGGTCGTTCTCCTCGAGCCAGTCGATCAGCACGTCGAGGCCCTTGAGCATTCCGCGGTACTCCTCGATATCGCCCAATGCACCGTAAATCATCTAAATCCCCTCTCGGATCGCTTCTTTGGCGGCTACTCGGCAAACGCGTTACCGACGCTGTTGCCACCCACATACGCCTCGACCAGGGTAAGGTCGGGATTGAACACGACAAACTCGGCGTCGCGCCCCAGCATAATGCTACCGCACTTGTCGTCGACATGAGCTAGCAAGCAATGCCGGGGCCGACGCCCAGGCTTTTACAGCTCGGTCACGACAACGCCGTTGTAGACCTCGTCCCAACGGTCCATGACCAGATGGCCGGTCATGGGATCCATGGCATTGAGCTTGCCGCAGGTGTTGGCGGTGCGCAGCACCGTCTCGTCGTCCGCGCCAGCAGCAATGGCATGCGCGAAGCCAGCGATAGTGGAGTCACCAGAGCCCGTGGCGTTAACGGCAGGGATATCGGGCGTCTTTGCGCGGAACGCACGGCCATTGTGGAAGCCAACGGAGCCGGCAGCGCCCATGGACACGACGACCCAGGGGATATCGGAGAAGCGGGCACCAGAGGCGAGCGCGGCGCGGAGCTCGTCCACATCGTCGGTGGTAAAGCTCGTACCCAAAAGGCCGTTGATCTCGGTCAGGTTAGGCTTGACCAGCTCGGGCTTAATTTCGGACTTAAGGGCGGCCTCGAGCGAAGCACCCGAGGTATCGAGCAACACCTTGGCACCGGCGTTCTCGGCAATGCCCGTGATCTTGGCATAGTAGTCTGCCTCGACACCGCGGGGCAGCGAACCCGAGATGGTGACGACGTCGGCCTTGCTCGCAAGCTCGGTAAACTTGGCGGTAAAGGCATCGAGCTCCTCGGGGGCAATTGTCGGACCGCTCTCGAGCAGCTCGGTCTGGTTGCCGGCATGAAGGATATTGAGGCAGATGCGGGTCTCGCCCTTGATGGGCACAAAGTCGTTGTTAATACCGTTGGCGTCCATGAGCTCGGCCATGTAAGCGCCCATGTGGCCGCCGAGCAGACCGGTTGCCACGACGTCGTCGCCCAGCTGACCCAGCACACGGGCCACGTTGAGGCCCTTGCCGCCGGCGGTCTTTTCGGGCGTCACACGGTTGACGTCATCGATAACGAGCTCATCGAGCTGATAGCGCGTATCGACAGACGGGTTCATCGTAACGGTGAGGATCATTTTTAGCTCCTTATCTCGCAGGCTCCTAGTGCCTCGCGATACGAGTCGACAAAACGGAATTACAGAATTTCAATCGTGAACGAGCGAACGACGGTCTCCTTGGGCTTGGCGACAAGGCAGCCGCGCTTATGCTCAAGCACGTCATCCTCATCGGAGCAGGTCGAAAGGCCGCCCCAGGGCTCAACTGCCACAAAATCGCCCTCGGGCTTACTCCACACGATGAGGTACGGAAAGCCCTCGAAGCTCAGGCGAACGCCCTTGTCCTCGCCCTTTTTGGAAATCGTGACCTGACGACTCTCGAGTACGTCAAAGATGGTCTCCGCAAAATCGAAGAGCTCGTGCGACAGGGGCAACGTCTTCCCCACCATGGGGCTCTTGGAGCGGTTTGCCACATCAATCAAGCCAGTCGATGGAACGGCGGTGCAGAGCTCCGCAGCCTCGTCCTTCTCAAAGCGCAGCTCGTAGTCCGTATAGACCTCGCCCTCATCGAGCGGGCACCTAAAGCCGGGATGTCCACCGATAAAGAACGGCATGTCCTCGGTGCCTTCATTGGTCACCTCATAGGAGACACGCACGGCGGCGTCCTCGAGCGTATAGCGGGCGACAAGCTTAAACGGATACGGATAATCGCTCAGCAACGCGGCGTTATCCTCCGAAGCCAGGCACATCGCCAGCTCGTTCTCACTCTGGCTCAGCAGCTTCCACTCCTGTTTGCGCGCAAACCCGTGGCGAGCGAGCTTCACATGATGCCCGGCAAACGTCATGGCATTGTTGTCGCGCAAGCCTCCGCAAATCGGAAAGCAGACCGGCGCCTGACCGGACCACACCGCGGGATCACCCTGCCACAAATACTCACGACCGTCAGCCTCAATCGAGGTAAACGAGCCGCCAGCCGTGGAAACCTTGATAGAAATCGAATCGTTGGAAAGAGCGTATTCCATTATCCATCCTTTCGGACAACTGCTTTTTCATGCAAGCGCCCGCCTCAATCCTAGTCAAAGGACAAACCCGCGCGCTCGTCGATGTGTCCGGTATCCCGACCATACAACGGGGTACCATACAGACATTGATGCAATTACAGCTGAAAGGCCTTCTTATGCGAACCATCATCCTTTATGCCTCACGCCACCACGGCAATACGAAAAAGCTCGTGGACGCCATCGTCGAGGCGCACCCCGAAATCGATACCCTCGACGTGAAGTCACTCGGTAAAAACGAGTACCCCGACCTGCACGAATACCATCTGATCGGTGTCGCCACGGGCATCTATTACTCCGAGATCGACAAGGACATGGCACGTGTGCTCACGAACGTGCTGCAGCCGCAGGATAAGGTATTTGGCCTTATGACCTATGGTGGCAAAAACAAGTGGTACGGCAAGGATATCGATGGCATCTGCCGCATGAGGCAGGCCATCTTTATGGGTGTCTACGGCTGCCCCGGCTTTGATACGTGGGGGCCGTTCAAGCTCGCCGGCGGCGTCCAGAAGGGACACCCAACTGCCGAAGAGATTAAGGGAGCCGTCGATTTCTTCGACAAAATCGAAGATGAGTACGGCGATATCATCGTCGAAGAGTACGCCAAGCGCGAGAAGCGTCTAGCATACGAAAAGGAGCATCCTGCAGGAGGCCTGGTGGCCGGCGTTAAGCGCACGGCAAAGAAGATTGCTAACAAGCTGTAACTGTGAAGGTGCTTTTGAGCGTTTAACCCATACGGCGGGTCCGAGCAGATTCGGGCCCGCCGTCTTTTTCTATCGTTACTCGGTAAAGGCGTTGCCGACGCTCTGGCCGCCAACATACGTCTCGACGAGGGTAAGCTCGTGGTCGAACACGACAAAGTCGGCGTCGCGACCCGGCATGATGCTGCCGCACTTATCCTCGATGTGCGCAGAGCGAGCCGGCACCTCGGTTGCCATGCGAATGGCGATATCGGCGCTGGCGATGCCCCAGTCGACGATGTTCTTGACACCCTGGGCAAGCGTGAGCACCGAGCCGGCAATGCTCTTGCCGTCGGCGAGCCAGCACAGGTTGTCCTTCATGATGACGTCCATGCCGCCACTGGTGTAGCTGCCCTCGGGCATGCCGCCGCAGCCCAGGCAGTCGGTGATGAGTACCGTGTGCTGCCAGCCCTTTGCCTGCAGCAGCGCCTTGATGGCGGCAGGGTTTACGTGCTTGCCGTCACAGATGATCTCAGCGTAGGTCTCGGGCGTGGACATGGCAGCACCCACGACACCGGGCTCACGGTGATGCAGCCCGCGCTGGCCGTTATAGGTATGCGTAAAGCAGCTGGCACCGGCGTTGATGGCGGCGATGCACTCATCGTAGGTGGCGTCGGAGTGACCGATGCTGGTCACGACGCCCTTCGCGTTGAGGGCGGCAGCATAGGTGGCAGCGCCATCGCGCTCAGCGGCCATAGCGCTCTTGACGATACGTCCGCCAGCAGCCTCCTGCCACTGGTCGAAGACCTCCTCGGAGGGATCGATCAGGTAAGCGGGGTTCTGCGCGCCCACGTGCTTCATGGTAAAGAAGGGGCCCTCCAGGTAGATGCCCTGAATGCGAGCACCGCAGAAGTCGGGGCCGCGGCCCTCGTCCGCCTGGGCAATGGCGGCGCAGGCGTCCTTGATCTGCTCGACGCCATCGGTGAACGTCGTGGGCAGCCAGCTGGTGGTACCGCGACGGGCGAGCTCGGTCGAGCTGATATCGATGCCCTCGGGATCGTTATCGGTAGTTGAGTGGTTGTAGAAGCCATGGATGTGAGTATCGACCATACCCGGTGCGATCCACGATCCCGTGTAGTCCTTAATCTCGCAAGAGGGCTCGTCGGCCTGCCAGGCGCCAAAGACGCCGTCCTCGACCATAAGATAGCCGCCCAGTTGCGGGCCTGCCGGCAAGAAGAACTTGTCAGCCTTAATTGCGTACGTGCTCATATGCACTCCTTGCTTCTAAAGCAGTTGACTGTGGTGATGCTTATACCCAGCTCACGTAAAACAAAAAGCGCCCGCCCGCCGTTATGAGCGGACGGGCGCCCTTACAGGGGGACGCGATTAAGCGGTGAAGGGGTGAATCGTCACGCCCTTAACCACGCGGTTGACCGTACCGGTGGGGCTCGGCGTATCGGGCGTGTTGCCCACGCGCACGGAGTTGAGCAGGCTGATAGCCTGAGCAAACATCACGAACGGCAGAGCAAGGTAGCCCTCGGGAAGTGCCTCGTAGCCCTTAAAGGTGAAGGACTCACCCTCATAGACGGTGGCACCTTCCTGCTGAACGGCAACGGTGTGCTGAGCGATCTCGTCGCCACCGATCTCGTTGAGGATGTCGATGTCGTACTGACGGGTGTAGGCGTCGTTGTTGACGAACACGAAGACGAGCGTCTTATCGTCGACGAAGGACTTAGGTCCGTGACGATAGCCCATGGAGGTGTCGTAGGAAGTAGCGACCAGACCGTGAGCGAGCTCGAGGATCTTGAGCTGGCTCTCCTGGGCAAGGCCACCGAAGGAGCCAGAACCCAAGTAGGTCACGCGGTTGAAGTCGCCAGCCAGGTAATCGGCGATCTCGGGCTCACGGGAGATGACCTCCTCGCCCATCTTGGCGATGGTCTCAACCCACTCGGCCTTCTGCTCGTCAGAGGCAGTGTCGAAAATAAGGGTGGAGAGCAGGGTCATGCAGGAATAAGAACCGGTCATGGCGAAGCCCTTGTCGTTGGCGCGCGGAATGAGCAGCGTCAGCGCGTTGGGATCATCGGCAGACTCGACGGCGAGCTTGCCCTCGGGAGCGCAGGTGATGTTGAGGAACTTGACGTTGTGGACGAGCTCCTTGGCAACGGCAACGGCAGCAAGGCTCTCGGGGCTGTTGCCAGAGCGGGCAAAGGAAACCACGAGCGTGGGATCCTCGGCGCGCAGGAAGTCGCGCGGAGCGCTCACGATGTCGGTCGTGGCGATGGGCTTAAAGTCGTAGAGATCAGTGTTGCCAGCGTGACGCAGGTACGGGGCGCAGGTATCGCCAACGTAGTCGGACGTACCGGCACCGGTGAAGACAACGGACAGACGGCCCTCGCCCATAGCGCGAGCCTCGGCCAGGAAGGCCTCGATGGCCTCCTTGTTCTCGCGATAGATGTTGAGCGTATCACGCCAAAGCTCGGGCTGCTGAGCAATCTCGGCCGTGGTGATCTGGGCGCCGAGCTCGGTGAGCTCCTCGACACTCTTCTCGAACATTTCTAATACCTCTCTCTAGAAGTAATCCTCTGACGTGCAATTATACACTTCAGTTGGTTATCTGGTAGTAACCAGTTAAATGCAAAGAATCACCATATGGAAACGATGCGGACACTAGTTGCTACGCTGGTGGTAAACCTTGTATTTAAACTGATCGGCACGAGCAACCGAGAGTGTATACTCCACAACCTCGTTTGACTCGTTATACGTAGTCCTGACCAAATCGAGCACAGGCGAGCCCTCGACAATTCCCAAAAGGTGGGCGTCGGTGGGACGGGCTATGCTCGCATAGAACTCCTCTTCGGCCACGCGTATCTTTTGCTGAAAGTCTTGCTCAATCACATCGTAAAGCGGCTTGCGCTCCAGCAGCGGTCGCTTTAGGGACAGAAATTGACGAACCGGTAGATAGCTGCGTTCGACCATCATGGGCATGTTGTCGGCAGAACGAAGGCGCTTGAGCTTAAAAATGCGATCACCGATACGTAATCCCATATGCTCGGCCAGATTCTTATCGGCCTCCATCTCGCAAAAATCGAGAATCGTGGTCTCGGGGTCGCGACCCATCGCGCGCATCTGCTCGGTAAAGCTGTAGGACTGCATAAGATTGGTTGCCTTTGCCGAACGGTCGGTCACAAAGGTACCGCGACCGTGCTGCCGAACCACCAGTCCTAAACGCTCCAGTTCCTGCAGAGCCAGGCGTACCGTAGTGCGCGAGAGACCATAGCGCTCCGAAAGTTCGCGCTCGGAAGGAATCATGTCACCGGCGCGATATTCATGGTCAATCTTTTCGGTCAGAATATCGACCAGCTGATCGTACAGCGGTTGCTTACGCGCTCCGATCGCCATCCTATCCTCCCTTTTGCTCGAATTCGGCTAACTACCTAGGGTGTTAAGCATTATCAGTCCGCAACACCCGAATCATCAAGAAAACAAAAGCCGCGCGCTCTTTCGAGCACGCGGCTTTTAACATACACATGGCTTAAGGGGTCGGGGTGTGAGCCGCGTAGGGACACACCCCTCAAGCTAGAGCCTTACCAGATGCTCGGCCAGAGACCAAGCGGGCCAGCGCCCAGGATGCCCAGGACGAAGAGCAGCAGAATGCCCTTGGTCGGGGTCCAGCTGTGCTTAGCGAACATGTAGTAAAGCAGCAGCGTAAGCATAAGCGGGACGAGCTTCGGGACGATGGTGTTGAGGGTGTCGGCAACGGAGAAGTTGACCGGATCCTCGGTGACGGTGCCGTAGGTAACGGACTCCATGCCGTTGCCCAGATCGGTGACGCCGCACTCGACAGCGTTGCCGTCGGCATCGGAAGCGGTGAGGGCGTTGCCGTCCTCATCGGTCATGGCGATGGTACCGGCCTCAGCGGTCTCGGTATCGATGCCCTCCATACCGGTGAAGTTCTCGGCCTCCTTCTCGGAGACGATCACGGTAGTAGCGGAGAGGCCACGGGTGGTGCCGTTGGGGATCTGGAGGTTGATCTGGGTGCCACCCATGGTGACGACCAGGCAACCGACGACGAAGACGCCCATGATGGAAGCGGCACGCGTGAAGGCCTGCATGTTGGCAGTCAGAGCGTCAATAGCGCTGGTGCCAAGCTTGTAGGACCAGTTCATGAGCCAGAAGCGCAGAGCGAACTGGACGACGTTGAAGATCACCAGGAAGATGATCGGCGCAGCGGCGTTGCCGTTGATGGCCATGTTGGAGGTGATGCCGGCCGTGATAGGCACGAGCGTCAGCCAGAACAGGGCGTCACCGATACCACCGAGCGGGCCCATTGCGGCGACGCGGACGGCGCGGATCGTGGGGATGTCAACCTTGTTCTGCTCGAGCGAAAGCACGATACCCATAACAAAGGTGACGAGGAACGGGTGGGTGTTGAAGAACTCCAGGTTGTGGCTCATGGAAGCCGCGAGGTCGTTCTTGTTGGTGTGGATCTTCTCCAGACCGGGGATGATGGAGTAGAGCCAGCCAGCGGCCTGCATACGCTCGTAGTTGAACGAGGCCTGCAGGAAGCAGGAGCGCCAAGCCATCTTGTTGAGGGTCTTCTGGTCGAGCTGCGGAGCAGGAGTGAGATCCTCGTAGTGCTCCGGGATCACATACTCATTAGATGCCATCTTCGAAGTCACCTCCGTCAGAAACAGCTGCACCCTTCAGCTCGGTCTGCTGCTGGAAGTCCCAGAAAGCGATGCCGAAGCCGATGAGAGCGAGGATGAGCAGGGCAGGGGTTGCCAGAGAATCGTTGGCAACGGTGATGAGCGCGAGGCCAAAGCCCATGAGGAAGAAGCCCCACATATCGCGGTTCATCATAACCTTGAGCAGGACGGCGAAGCCGACGAAGCGCATCATGCCGCCTGCAGCGGACAGACCGGTCTGCAGCCAAGTCGGGATGGCGGAAGCGATGGTCTGACCGATGGTAGCGCCAGCGATGAAGAACAGGGTGACGACGACAGCGAAGATCAGGCCGAGCAGAGCCATGGCGAAGTAGTTCAGACGCTCGATACCCTTGGTGTCAGCGTTGTGAGCCATGTTGTCCGCGGAGGACATGAGCGGCGACATAAGCGTGAAGACCAGGGTAACGCCGAGCTGACCAAGCAGAGCGAACGGAATGGCGAGGCCGACTGCCGCGTTGGGCTCAAGGCCCGTAGCGATAGCGAGAATGGCTGCCATGATGCCGCCGATAACAGCGTTAGGCGGCTGAGCACCTCCGATCGGCATGTTGCCGATCGTCATGAGCTGATAAGTACCACCCACGAGAAGACCGGTGTTGAGGTCGCCAAGGATAAGACCGATGACGGCGCCGGTGACGATGGGCTGATAGAGAGACTCGAGGAAGTTAAACTGGTCGATTGCCGCGACGAACGTGACGATGAAGACCAGAGCGACCTGGAAGATCGTGTATTCCATCTTGCTCCTCCTTTCAAAATGTATGTACGCACTTTGGATTTCACGTACAGAATGTCAGGGTTTCACTCCTGACAACGTGGATCACGAGGATTACGAGAAGAGCTTGCTCGTGTCCTCAACAGGCGTGCTCGGAACGCGCCTGATCTCCAACTCCACCCCCAATTCCTGCAGCTCTTTAAACGCAGCGACATCCTCGTCGTTAACTGCGACGGAGGTGGCGACTTGGCGCTTTCCTTCCGACATGTGCATGTTGCCGATGTTTACCTTCTTTATAGGCACACCGCCCTTGACGAGCGTAAGCACGTCTTCCGGTGTTTCGGCCACGATGAAGATCTTCTGGCGCGGGCTCGCCTTGCCGATGACGTCGATGGTCTTCTGCAGGGAGAAGAAACGCGTAGCGACGCCGGTGGGAGCGGCCATCTTCATGAGGTTCTGACGCATGGTGTTGGTCGACACGTCGTCGTTGGCGACGAGGATGAGGTTGGAGCCCAGGGTGGAGTTCCACTGGGTAGCGACCTGACCATGGACCAGTCGGTTATCGATGCGGGTAAGAAGAATGTTGGGTTCTGCCATGTTGATCAGCTTCCTTTCGTTATTTGCTGACGACAGTTACTTGATCTCCTGAATCGCGTAACGCGAAACATCTACGACGGCACCGGATCGGACTTTGATCTGGACCTTTTCGCCTTCGATGCCCTTGACGGTTCCGTAGATACCGCCGGCGAAAAGAACCTCCTGACCCGGCTTGAGCTCGGTGTGCAGCTCCTTGAAGTACTTCTGCTTCTTCTTCATGTTGATTTGCGACCAGATGGTGTAAATCAAGCCCATGACGACAAGCAGGCCTAAAAGGGCAACCGAGGAGCTCAGGACGTTGGCTCCGAAATCGGCCATTAGATGCCGTCCTCGTCGCCGAAGATATCCTCTTCCTCGGAGCCGGCAACGGATGCGACCGTCTGGGCGGTGATGCCCGTCTGGCCAACGGTCACGGCCTGCTCGCCAAGCTCGGCGAGCGTGGCGTTACCGCGGAGGAACAGAAGCTCAATAACCATGGGAAGGTTGGTGCCAGTCAGAACCTCGACATTGTCGACATCCTGGGCAATCATCATCGACTGGTTAAACGGGGTACCACCGAGCAGGTCGGTAAAGACGAGCACACCATCGCACTCCTCGCGCATGGCGGTGATAGCGGCGCGGAGATCCTCACCGTAGGAAGCAGCCTGGTCGCCCTCAAAAGGAACGACGGTAAAAGCGGGCTGGTCGCCGGCGACCATAGCGATAGCGCTTGCGAGGCCGGGTGCGAACTGTCCATGACCGGTAAGAATAAAGCCAACCATTCAAATTTCCCTTCCGAAGGTGTGTACGATACGAGTCCGATGTTTTCGGAAGCCAGCGGGCAGGTGCCCTTAAAGCTTCTTGGAAAGCGTTCTTTAAGACCAGTGGTCTCTCAACTGGTAGTAACCACGTGACGTGTTGTTGTCACTATATCACCACAGAAGAGGTCGCTTTCGCTGATTCAAACAGTAAAACGTTTTTGCACCGTTCACGGTGAAAAAACGACCGTTTACCGCTCATTAACACTTCTACCTGCGGTTTTGAAACCGTTTCGAAATGATTTGACGAAAGATCGGAACTTTTTTTGTGTCTAAACAACGCAGGGTGGCTAAAAATGGCGTGTAGAAAAATTGCAGGTCATTGTGAAGATTTGTGAATTGGTCTTTTTGACTTAATACCAGTAAGAACCAGTTTCGATATTATCGGTGAACGGTAGTTTTTGACCGTTCACCGGAGAATTTCAATCGTTTGCAGCCTTTTTCCTAGATGAATTGGGGAGACTCGATGAAGCACTTGCGCGGTTGCAGGGTATTTCAATACTCGTCCATCCCCCGCGTTCCAAACTCCCATTCCCTGAATATGCCATAGCTCTCGCTATTCGTCTCACAAACATTACTTACTCTAATCTGTAATTGTTTATCGTTTATCATTAAGTATGATATAAGATACAAGTATCATCCAAGACATTGGTTGGAGGAGCTATGATCCGCTGGAACGTATCCAAATCGAATGAAGCCATCGACCGTGAACAGGCAATAGCCAAACTGAGGAAGCTCACTCGCTACTGCAAATGGGGCACAATCTGCACCATCGTGGCGCTCGCTCTGGCACTCCTCGCAGTCATTGCAATCGAAGATCTAGTCATATTGCCTAGCCTCTCCCAAGGGTTCTGTCTCCAATCCGTAGAGCTTGAGGCTAGCGAAGGGCCAATTCTCGCTCTCGTCGGCACCAATGAACAGACTCCTCTTATGCTTGTCGCGCACGACGGTCATACTGCCATAGGGAGCGCCATGATGGCATGCCTCGCGCTTGCCATCGCGCTAAGCGCATACAGGTTTTTCTCCGCCATTGAAAAGGCGGGCAGGCCCTTTGACCTCGAATGCATCCGCATACTACGTCAAATAGGACATTTGTTCCTTATCGGCGGCGCTGCCGTGAAACTTTTTGGTGCCATAGTCACAGGGCTGATACTCTCAGGATTTGGCGGTAGCTTTACGGATGCGCTTGGCGGGCAGCATCTCGACCTCTCTATGCTCTTTGCAGGCCTAATTATTAGCCTGATTGCCAGCATCTTCCAGTACGGGTGTATCCTGCAAAAACAAGATGACGAGTTGCTCTAGGGGGAATCCATGATTATTCTGCGGCTCGACCGCATGCTTGCCGAACGCAAGATTTCATCCAAAGAGCTTGCGGAACGCGTGGGTATCTCCCAGGTCAATATGTCGCGCATCAAGACGGGCAAGGTTTCTGCCGTGCGCTTTTCAACTCTTGACGCGATATGCCGGGCACTCGACTGCCAACCGGGCGATGTACTGGAATATATGCCTGACGATGAAGCCGATAACCTCTTTGGACTTAAAGATTAATAGACATAATTTAGCCACCAGCGCCTAAACGCAATAAGCCCGCTAGAACGACATCCGTTCTAGCGGGCTTAATCAGATATATCAGCTTCGCGCTCGGTAGCTCGGGCAAATCTTACGCAAACAGGCCGTAGATGCTGATGTTGGCCTTGGCGTACAGGCCGTTGGCATACTCGGTCCACTTGGAGCTGGCGCTCGAAGCCTGCGAAGAATACTGCTGGTAAGCAGTGTAATAGGCAGTCATGGCCTGCTTATAGGTGGCGCTATCGGCGGTAAAGGCATCGTCGGCGAAGGCCTTAGCATAGGTGCTGTCGGCGTCCTTCCAGGTGCCCTTCGAGCTATCCCACTCGTCGCCGGCAAGTTTGATGATGTAGTCGGCGTAGTCCTTGCTCGCGGTCTCCTCGTTGCCGTCAGCAGGCTCGGTCGGGGCGGTCGGCATGCTTGCAGAGCTATCGCCCACCTTCTTCTTGTAGAGCTTTTGCAGCGTCGCGGACTGACGGACGATCTGCTTGGCCTGGTCCTTGGACACGCCGTACTGCGTGGCCATGGTCTTGTAGTCCGAAGTGCCGATGGAATCCTCGGCGTACTTCTTCATCTCCTTAGAAGAGACGGTAATGCCCTCGTCCTCGGCAGCGTCGAGCAGGATCTTGTTGCGCACATAGGACAGGATGACGTCGGCAGAAGGAGCGGTGTAGTTGCCATCGCTATCCTTGACGGTATCGAGGCTGTACTGGCTCTCGATGGCCTCGCGCGCGGTGATGTCGCTCTTCTTGCCGTTGTAGCTGTAGCTCGCCACGGTCGAATCGAGCTGGTCCTCGGTCAGGGTCGCCGAGCCGACGCCCTTGCCGCCAAAACCACCGTTGCCAATAAAGAAGCCGACCACGGCAGCGATCACGACTGCAACTACAAAGGCGGCAATCATCGTCTTCTTGTGCTTGCAAGCGTGGTCGTCCACGTCGGAGTCGCTGTCCTCATCCTGCTCCTCGGGCATGAGGTTCTCGTCAGCGGCATCCGCGGCAATCCGAGCCTCCAGTCGGGCGTCCTCCTCCTCGGCCGTCGTGCCGGCGGCAATGTGCTCGGCAGACGTACCGGCGACCAGGTCGATCTTCTCGTCCTCGTCACCGTCGGGTCCTTCGCCGCGCTCGATGATCTGGATGCCGTCGATCTCGTCCTTCTCGTCCTTCTTTTGAATCAGACCCATATCAGTTACTCCTTGTTAGGAAACATAGTCCTCAATAGAATACGCCCGACGGAGCGCCGGGCGTATTGATTCTTAGGTTATACGCAAACACTTAAGTACTATTTAGGCGTTTGCAGCGTGCATACCTCAGACCAGGTGCGCGATAACGGCATCGGCAAAGGCCTGCGTGCCCACAGCGCCCTCAACGGAGCCGGTCTGGGCACGACGCACGTCACCGGTAACCTGCTCACCCTCGTTGAGCGTGGCAGATACGGCGGCACGAATGCGATTGGCAGCATCGTTCTCGCCCAGGTGATCGAGCATCATCGCAGCAGAGAGGATCTCGGCCGTGGGGTTGGCGATATCCTGGCCAGCGATATCGGGCGCGGAGCCATGCGTTGCCTCGAAGATGGCGCAGTCGGCACCGATGTTGGAGCCGGGGGCCATACCCAGGCCACCTACCAGGCCGGCGCACAGGTCGCTCACGATGTCACCGTACAGGTTGGGCAGCACCAAGACATCGAAGTCGTTGGGGTTTTGGACCAGGCCCATGCAGGTGGCGTCGACGATCTTGTCGTTGAACTCGATATCGGGATAGTTGGCGGCCACCTCGCGCGCAACGCGCAGGAACAGGCCATCGGTCGCCTTCATAATGTTGGCCTTGTGCACGGCCGTCACCTTTTTGCGGCCGCAGCGGCGGGCATACTCAAAGGCATACTCCACAATGCGGCGGCTCTTGGCGATAGAGATCGGCTTGATCGAGATCGCGGAATCGGCGGCGAAGGTCTTTTGGCCCGAACGCTCGACGAGCTGCGAGAGCTCCTCGACCTCGGCAGCGCCCTCATCGAACTCGATACCGGCGTAGAGGTCCTCGGTGTTCTCGCGCACGATAACCAGGTCGACGTCGCGGAAACGCGAGCCGTCACCCGGCTGCGACAGGCAGGGGCGCACGCAGGCGTACAGGTCAAAGTGCTTGCGCAGGGCCACGTTGACGCTGCGGAAACCCGTGCCGACCGGCGTGGTGATGGGGCCCTTGATGGCAACCTTGGTCTCGGCGACCGCATCGAGCACGTGCTGGGGCAGCGGCGTACCAAACTCGTCCATGACGCCGGCACCGGCCTCCTGGACGTTCCAATTAATCTGGACACCGGCAGCCTCGACCACGCGGCGCATGGCCTGCGTAATCTCGGGACCGATACCGTCACCGGGAATCAGGACTACATCGTGCGCCATAATCTGTTACTCCTCGTCTTCGGCGGCCTCAGATTTTTTAACGCTAGCACGCTTCTTCTTTTTGGAGAGATCCAGGCCAAAACGTTTAACAAGCATTTCGCAAATCTCGCTCGAACGGGCCTTGAGATAGCTGCCCTTACCGTTCTCGGCATCGAACTTAAGGCGCAGCGCAAGCTTCTCGGCAACCTCGGCGTCGATCTCGCCCTGGCAAAACTCGTACAGGCAACCGAGCATGTCGCGATACTCAAGGTCGCCGTGGTAGCACTGGATGGCCTCGTCCAGGATGGGCCAAGCCTCGCGCGAACGCTCGACGCTCGTGGCACCCCACACGCACAGCAGGCGGAAGGCGGCATAGCGCAGCATGGAGGAGATCTCGTCGAACAGTGCAGTCTCGGCGCCCTCAAAGGCATCGCCCAGCTGCTCGGGGCAGGTGGTGGCGAGCGCCGTCAGGGCATCGAGGGCCTCCCAGCGGGTCTGCGCCTCGGGGCGGTCGAGC
>URUI01000008.1 GCA_900551015.1 uncultured Collinsella sp. | reverse complement strand
GGCACCGAGCCGTCGGATGACTTGAAGAAGGGGGAGGCCTCGCGGCCTCCCCCTTCTTTGCGTTATATAGAGAGCTGTAATACAAGAACTCGCCTTCTTTTAGCTTGTCTTACTGTTTGGCTGTATTTTGAGTCCTTCTTTTGTATTTGCGCGATAATAACTCCCATTGGCGTTAGGGAGGACTTGATGTTTACCGTTTTTGTCTTGGGCAATATTGCTTCGGGTAAGTCGACTGCCTGCCGCTATCTCGAATCTCATGGCGCCATGCTTATCGATCTGGACGAGCTTGCCAAATCGCTGTATGTGCCAGGCTCCGATATCGTCAATGCCCTCGCGGAAGAATTTTGCTGGGATATTTTGGACGAGGAGGGCGGCGTTCGCCGTAACATCCTCGCTTCTCGAGCCTTTGTTTCTCCTGATGCGGTCGCGAGGCTCAATAGCATTGTGCACCCCGTTCTCATTGAGCAGCTGTCACTGAGGATTCTTGATCCGGTTTGCTGTACGGTTTCATCTCCCCGTTATTCCTTTGCGGTGGTCGAGGTTTCTGCTCCGACTGGTTTTGAGGATGCATTTGGCTTGGCTGATGAAATTCTGGTCATCAGCGCCCCTTTGTCAGTTCGTCGCGAGCGTGCTATTCAGCGTGGCATGGAGCCATCTGATTTCGATGCCCGTTCTGCTTGCCAGCCCGATGAGTCTGCGCTGTGCAATCTCGCTACAACGGTGATTGATAATGCCGCAGGCGATAATTCGCTCTTTGAGCAGCTTGACTCATGGCTTGCATGCCATGGGTTTATAGACACTGCGAATTAGGAGGATGCCGATGCCTAAGACACGTTTCTTTGCGTGGTATCGCCTTATACCGCTGGCTGCCGTTTTTGCCTTCGGCCTTATCTCATTCGTTTACTCGTGTGCTCCTGCGACTTTCTTTAAGCCGCTGTATCCCATTGACTACGAGGCGTATGTAAAGCAATCTAGTATTTCGCATAATCTGGATCCGTATCTGGTGTGCGCTGTCATTAAGTCGGAATCGAATTGGGATCCCGAGGCTGAGTCGAATCAGGGTGCTCAGGGATTGATGCAGCTGATGCCCGAGACTGCCCAGGATATGATCGCCAAGGGTCTTGTCGACGGTGGGGAGTATTCGGCCGACAACCTTAACGATCCTGCTACGAATATCGAGTTTGGCTGCGCGTACCTCTCGTATCTCTTAACGTATTTCAACGGGTCGACGGATAGCGCTATTGCCGCATATAACGCCGGCATGGGCAATGTGGATGGTTGGGCGCGGCAGAGCACGTCGCTTCACAATGCAATCACCTTTCCCGAGACGCAGGCGTATCTGATTCGTGTCAATAATGCCTGGGTTCGCTATAAGACCCTCTATCCCGACCGGTTCGTATAGGACTATGCCTGCCGCCTGCGTATACTGCAGATGTATGAGTTAGGAGTATCCATGGCGGATTTTGAAGTTGAGCGTGTTGGCGGAGAGCTCAAACGTTTTGGCGTTGAGGGCTCTGATGTGCCGTTTAAGGTCGTGTCTCCCTATGAGCCTGCAGGTTCCCAGCCGAAGGCCATTGAGTCGCTTGTGCAGGGTGTGAGGGACGGAGACCGCTATCAGGTTTTGCTTGGCGTGACCGGTTCGGGCAAGACCTTTACCATGGCCAAGACCATCGAAGCTCTCGGTAAGCCAACGCTGGTCATGGCCCCCAACAAAACCCTCGCCGCACAGCTTGCGAGCGAGCTCAAAGAATTCTTTCCCAACAACGCTGTGGTCTACTTCGTCTCGTACTACGACTATTATCAACCCGAGGCATATGTACCGCAGAGTGATACGTATATCGAGAAAGACTCCTCGATTAACGAAGAGGTCGAGATGCTGCGCCATCAGGCGACAGCATCGCTGCTTTCTCGACGCGATGTGATCGTCGTCGCATCGGTCTCGTGCATCTACGGTATCGGCTCTCCCGAGGACTACGCGGGCCTGGCGCCGAACGTCGACAAGAAGGTGCCGCTCGAGCGCGATGACTTTATCCATGCGCTCATCGACATTCAATACGACCGCAATGACTATGATTTGGCGCGCGGTACCTTCCGCGTGCGCGGTGATGTCGTCGACGTGTATCCGCCCTATGCCGAGCATCCGTTGCGCTTTGAGTTCTTTGGTGACGAGGTCGAACTGATTGCCGAGATCGATGAGGTTACCGGTGAGATGTTGCGTGAGTACGAAGCGATTCCCGTGTGGCCGGCTTCGCACTACGTGACCGAGAAGCCAAAGGTGAAGGCGGCCCTGAAATCGATCAGCGAAGAATGCGAAAAGCGCGTGGCGGAGCTCAAAGCGACCGACAAGTTGCTCGAGGCACAGCGCCTGCAGCAGCGGACCGATTATGACCTCGAGATGCTCGAGACGATGGGCTTTTGCAACGGCATCGAGAACTACTCGCGCCATCTGGATGGACGTAAACCGGGCGAGCCGCCGTTTACCTTGATTGACTACTTTCCCAAGGACATGCTCTGCATCATCGACGAGAGCCATGTGACGGTGCCGCAGATTCGCGGCATGCACGAAGGTGACCGTTCGCGTAAGGTGACCCTGGTGGAACATGGTTTTCGCCTGCCCTCGGCGCTCGACAACCGTCCACTTCGCTTCGATGAGTTTGAGGCGAGGATCCCGCAGTTCATCTACGTTTCGGCCACGCCGGGTGACTACGAGCTGCGGGTGAGTCAAAACGATGTTGAACAGATTATTCGACCGACCGGCCTGCTCGATCCCAAAATCGACGTTCGTCCGGTCCGAGGCCAGATTGACGATCTTGAGGACGAGATTCGCGAGCGCGTGGCCCGCAAGGAGCGCGTGCTGGTGACCACGCTGACCAAGCGCATGGCCGAGGACCTGACCGACCATCTGCTCGACGCGGGCATTAAGGTCAATTACATGCACTCTGATACGGCGACAATGGACCGTGTCGAGATCTTGCGAACGCTGCGCGAGGGCAAGATCGATGTTCTCGTTGGCATCAACCTGCTTCGCGAGGGCTTGGATCTTCCCGAGGTCTCACTGGTGGCAATTCTCGATGCCGATAAGGAAGGCTTCTTGCGCAACCGCCGTTCGCTGATTCAGACGATTGGCCGTGCGGCCCGTAACGCCGATGGCGAAGTCATCATGTATGCAGACGTTGTGACCGATTCGATGAAAGAGGCCATCGAGGAGACGCAGCGCCGTCGCGAGATTCAGATGGCATATAACGAAGAACATGGCATTGTGCCCAAGACAGTGCGCAAGGCCATCAACGACATCTCAAGTTTTATTGCCGAGGCCGAAAAAACTGTGGGCTCCAAGGGACGCTCGAAGGGCGACTCTCTTGGCCATGGCGCATTCTATACGCCCGATGAGCCGAGCGAGGGCGGTGTGCCGGAAACGGTGGCGCCCGAGCAGACACTTGCGGAACAGTTGGAAGAACTGCCGCATGACGAGCTTGTGCGGATCGTCGAAACCATGGAAGAGGATATGCGTAACGCTTCTGCCGCCATGGACTTTGAGGAGGCGGCGCGCCTGCGCGATGCCGTCGTTCAGATTCGGGCGATGCTCGAGGGTGCGTCTGAGGACGAGACGATCGAGCGCTTACGTTCGCAGGCCCGCAAGGGTTCCACGTTCGCATCGGGCAGAAAACGCCAGGGTGCACGGTTTAAGAAATAGCAAACAGGTCCCGAGTTCCCTGTGGAGCTCGGGGCCTATGTCTTTTGCGCGCTGGAATTCGTGCGTTAGAGGTCTGCGATCAGGGCTTCGGCACAACGGATGCCGTCGGTGGCTGCGCTCATGATGCCGCCGGCATATCCAGCTCCCTCACCACAAGGGTAGAGGCCCGGGGTCGACACGGCATGGCACGTTCGGTCTCGGGTGACAGTGACCGGTGAGCTCGAACGAGTCTCCACGCCGGTAAGAATGGCATCGGGGCGGTCGTAGCCGCGTAGCTTTTTTCCGAGTAGGGGAAGTCCCAGGTGGAGCGACTCGACGATATGCTGCGGCAGGGCTTCGTCAATTGCCGTCCAGGTCACACCGAGCGGATAGGTGGGCTTTACCTTTCCGGGCGCCTTGCTGGCGCGTCCTGCGAGGAAATCTCCGACGAGTTGTGCCGGTGCGTTCCAGTTGGAACCGCCCAGGCGATAGGCGGCCGCCTCGCAGGCACGCTGGAGCTCGACGCCGGCGAGCGGGTCATCGTTAGGAAGGTCCTCAGGCGTGACGTTAACGAGTAGGGCGGCATTTGCATTGCGTCCGTCGCGGGCATTGAGACTGGCGCCGTTGACGCACAGGTGGCCCTGCTCGGAAGAGGCGGCGACAACCTGCCCGCCGGGGCACATGCAAAACGAGAACACGCTGCGCCCGTTGGGGAGATGGGCGACAAGCTTGTAGGGGGCTGCTCCGAGGGCGGGATGTCCCGCCGAAGGGCCATATTGAGCGCGATCGATATCGAGCTGTGGGTGCTCGATGCGTACGCCCATGGCAAAGGTTTTTTGCGCGAGGGCTACGCCATGGTCCTTGAGGAGCTCGAATACGTCGCGGGCGGAATGGCCGCAGGCAAGGATAAGGTGCTTCGTGGCGATTTGCTCAGTCGCGGCATGTTGAGACGCCTGGACATCGATGCCGGTGATGGCGCCGGACGCGTCGGCGCGAATGTCAACGAGCTTTGTTCGATAGCGGACGACACCTCCGAGCCGTTCGATGCGCTGGGAAATATTGGTGACAACAGTGGGAAGGATGTCGGAGCCAATGTGCGGCTTGGCATCCCATAGAATGTCTCGGGGTGCACCCGCTTCGACGAAGGTGTCCAGGATAAGGCGATGGGCGGGATTTTTGGTTCCCGTATTGAGCTTGCCATCCGAGAAAGTCCCCGCACCGCCCAAGCCAAACTGGATATTGCTCTCGGGGTCGAGGATGCGCTCCTTCAGAAAGAGGTCGATCGCCTGCGAGCGGCGAAATGCCGGGTCGCCGCGCTCGATGAGCAAGGGCTTAAGACCTGCTTCGGCGAGCGTAAGCGCAGCGAAAAGGCCGGCGCATCCGGCGCCGACAACGACAGGGCGTTCTTGAGGTGCGTCGGAGGCGGGGGAGGGGAATGAAGGCTCATCATCTTCTATCGCGCGTACGCGCGAGCGGTCACGCTCGGCAACGCTGTCGATCGCTTCTCGCTCGAGGTGGGGACTAGTCAGCTCAACACGAAAGCTCAGGATAAAATGGACGTCTCGTTTTTTGCGAGCGTCGATTGACTTGCGGTGGAGCTCGATGGACTTGATCTCGGAGTCCTTGCAACGTAGGACGCACTTGGCGACTCGCTTGCCAACAATGAGACAGGCATTTTCATCGTCGGCTTCATCGAGCGACGCGTTGACTTGGGTGATTTCGATCATCGAGGTCTCCTTAGAGGCAAGAAAGAGGCCGTCCGGTATCCCAGACGGCCCGAATGCGTTTTTGATTATAGACTGCGCGGCTACAGGCTGCTTGCAGCGCGAATGCCCGAGATCCAGGCCCACGCAAGGTTAAAGCCTCCGCAATCGGCGTCGATGTCGAGCGCTTCACCGCAGACGTAAAGCGGGGCGTCGACAACGCTGCGCGCGCGTAGGCTGGGTGTTGAGATGCTCTCGACAGATACGCCACCACGCGTGACCTGCGCTGAGCGCTCCTCGGCTGTTCCCTTGACGAGCAACTTAAAGTGCTTGAGGATCGAGACCAGGTGGATGACATCGTTGGAGCCTGGATGGCACTGCTCGAACGCTGTGCAGACGACGCGGGAGAGTTGCGGGGCGAGCATGCCGTCGAGCCAACGGGGATCGCGGGGCGAAAAGCCGCCGAGCAGCTCAACGCGCCGGTTGAGCGTATCGAGCAACTCGTCTTTGGAGAGGTCGGGGAAAACGTCGAGCAGGATCGTATCGCCGTGCTGGATACGACGAGAGAGGTTGAAGACAGCGACGCCCGAGATACCGAAGGTTCGAAACAGCACTTCACCGTCTTCGTGCCAGAGCTCATTATGATTGCGGGCGAGCGTCAAGCGGGCGCGGACGCGCAGGCCATCCAACGTCTTGAGCGCCGCCCGATCGCCAAAGACCGTTGCCGATACGGGGCAGAGGATGGGGCGCAGCGAAGTGAGGGGGAGGCGAAACGTATCGGCGATACCGGTGGGGTTGCCGCCCGTGGCGATAATTACGGCATGTGCCTGCAGGGCCACGTTCTTGCGAGGGGCATCGGCGAGCGCTTTCCGAAGCGAGCGGAGCTCCGATTTTCGGTCGTCGTGCTTTTTTGCCTTGAGCGCCCGCGCTGGACGGTCTATTTGGAGTGCCCAGCCTTCGGAAGCTTTGTGCGCCGAGGCAACGTAGGCTCCGCAGATTAAGGTGATACCTAGGCGGTCGCAAACGTTGAGAAGCGCGTCGCGCACCGATTCGGCGCGAAGGGAGCGCGGGTACAGCCGGCCTTCCTCGGAGGTTGTCATGATACCCAGCGAGGAGAAGAAACCCATAAGCTCTTGTTCGGGCTGGGGGCCCATGACGGATGTGACGAATGCTGGGTGGTTATACCGCTGAGGATCGATCGATTCGTTGGAGAGGTTGCAGCGGCCGTTACCGGTCGCAAGGAGCTTAAGGCCGCAGGCGACATCGCGCTCAACGATGCAGACGCTTTTGCCAACGCGTGCGGCCGTAATGGCGGCGGCGAGGCCTGAAGCCCCGCCGCCGATTACCAGGACGTCATAGAAGGCGCTCGCGTTCACTTAGGCCTCGTCGGTCTCGTGCGGGGTAATAGCCTCGACGGCAGAGACTGCCTTGGGCAACATGCCATCGGGCAGCGCGGTCTCGACCTCGCCCTTATCGCAGGCCTCGGCGAGTGCCGGATTAATGGGAAGCTGCCCCAAGATGTCGAGGTTATAGCGCTCTGCGACCTCGGGGAGCTTGCTCTTGCCAAAGACCTCGATCTTCTTGCCGCAGTCGGGGCACTCAATATAGCTCATGTTCTCGACAATGCCCAGAATGGGGACGTTCATCTTCTCGGCCATGTTGACCGCCTTGGCGACGATCATCGAGACCAGATCCTGCGGGCTCGTGACGATGACGATGCCGTCGACGGGCAGCGACTGGAAGACGGTGAGCGCGACGTCGCCTGTTCCCGGAGGCATGTCGACCAGCAGGTAGTCGATGGGGCCCCACGAGGTCTCGCTCCAGAACTGCCTAATGGCGCCTGCGATGACCGGACCGCGCCAAAGGACGGGGTCGGTCTCGTTTTGGAGCAGCAGGTTGGAGCTCATGACCTTGACGCCGTGCTCGGAGATTTCGGGCAGCATAAGGTTGCCAAGGGCATGGACGTGGCGTCCACTCATACCGAACATCTTGGGGATAGAGGGACCGGTGATGTCGGCATCGAGGACGCCGACCTTGTGGCCGTGACGGGCAAGCTCGGTGGCGATGGCACCGGTGACAAATGACTTGCCGACACCGCCCTTGCCGGAAAGCACGGCGATGACGCGCTTGACCTCGGACAGCGTGTTCTCCTCAAATTGCGACGGCGACGTTTGTCCGCCGGCGGCCTGTGCGTGTTCGCAACCCATGTATGACTCCTTTGTATATGCTGGGGCCGGGGCCCCGCGATGTGACACGAGCGTCATTGTACCCTCGTTTGCGAGCGGGAGTCATTTGCGATGCGTTTGGGCCGAGCGTGCTTGCAATACGATGGGCCCAAGCGAATGGGCGGGCTTACTGAACTTTGCTGGCGAACTCGAGGTATTGCATGCGCTGCAGCTTGTCGATCGTCGAGGCGTAGGGGCTGTCTTCCGATTCCAAGTCGTAGCGCAGCCCGTCGGCACCGAGATAGCCGGCGACATTGATGGTGGGCACATCTGACCTTGTCGCAAGCAGGGCCTTTTGGTAATTGGTGAGCGGGGCGCCGATCTTATTAAGGGTAATGGCTGCAATCTCGTTTGCCCCGACGGTGTCGTAGACGTTGAGCTCGGTATTGCCGGCGATCTCATAGTTAGCCCAGACGAGATATGTCGACTGATAGATACGGAAAGCGTGGCTTGCCGTATCTTCCTGAGGGTACAGCCCGTCGTTGAGAGTCGTTGCGGCGCTCGGCTGATGGTCGCCAAAAAAGACAAGAACAACCGGTCTGCCGATGTTGCGGAGCTCGTTGATAAAGTACTCGAGGTCCCGGTCGGATGCGTTGATGCAGGTGAGATAGGTGTTGAGCGCGCTGTTGGCGCCTTCGCTGGCTCCCTCGACCCAATAGTTTGTCAGCTCTTCGGCGGGAACGGTGCCATAGTCGTAGCCGCCGTGATTTTGCATCGTGACGTCAAAGATGAACTGCGGCGCTTCGTCGGTTCTAAGCAGGTCGAGTATCTTGTCGTAGGTGGCGTAGTCGCATACGCCGGCATGGTAATAGGGCGCACCTTCGAAATCGCCGATTGAAAGAAAGTCTCCAAAGCCCAGCTGCTGATAGATTTTATCTCGATGGTAGTTGACGGGGTTTTGCGGGTGCATAGCGGTAGTGGTATACCCAAGCTCTTTAAGGTCCTTTGCCAGGCTGTTTACGCCATTCATCTGATACAGCTGATAGGGGATCTTGCCTAATCCGACAAAGGCCGTTGTCGCTCCGGTCAAAAATTCGAATTCGGAGTTCGCCGTTCCGCCACCGGCGACCGAAGCGAGCATGGTGCCGCGAACAAGTGTGTCGGGAAGCGAGTTGTAGAATGCGGGGCCGAAGTACCCGGCCGCCTGGAGCTGCTCAAAGCACGAAAGGTCGCTAAAACTCTCGTTCATGACGGCAACAATCGTCGGCTTGATTTCATTGAACTGGGCAACGGCCGCCGCGCGCTGTTCGCTCGAGCCATATGTGCTGTCGTAGACGGCGGCGAGCTCCTGCTCGATGCTCTGCGCCTCATCGGGCGTATAGTCTTCGGGCTTCTCAATGGGCAACTCGTTGACCATTTCGGTGAACGAAGTGATAAAACCCTGAGACGCATACGTGGTGATGGGCTGCCAACGGTCAAATCCAAAATCCAGCGCCTGCTCCAAGTCGATGTTGGAAAAGCCTGAGAGCCCCACAACGGTCACTAGCAGAAAAGCACAGAGGTTAGCGGCGATAGCGGGGAAGACATGGGTGGGCGTACGGAGCTTTCGCGGTCGGATGAGCGAAAGAAGCCCCAGGGAAATCTCCAGCAGGGCGAGAGAGGTTACGATTCCGGCGGTAAAGGTAAACTCGTATCCCTCGCTCACTTCCATTGCGGTGCCAAGGGCCAAGATATCGCTTGGCAGGATGGCTTCGCCTTTAAACGTTATGACGAAGTGCTCGGCAATGCCAAGGACGCAACAGACGACGGGCACGAGGACCATGACGCCTCCATGACGCTGTCCCAGCAAATAAAGGGAGAGCAGAACCGTCGCGAGCAACCCGACGGAAAACCCGAATGAGTTGGCGGGAATGCGATAGAACGTTTCGTTGCAGGCAATTTCGATTGAAACGAACGAGAGCGCTGAAACAGCGGCGATGACAAGGATGTCGCGGCAAATACAGGCAACCGTTCCCGTCGCAAGGTCGGTTTGGTCGATAGGTCCCGAAACCAAGGGCTCGACAAGAAGCATGACGGCGGCAGCACCGAGCGCCGAATAAGAAAGGACCCATAGGGAGCTGCCCTCATTTACGAGCGATTGATTCGTAATCCATGCAGCTACCACGCCGAGCGGGATGAGGAGCGTCGCGCACCAAAAGACGCGGGCAATGGGTGGCTTTTCGTTGCGTTTGATTGAAAAATACACGCGCACGACGACGGCGGCCACGATAAGGACGGCGATGAATATGGGCAGATTGGCCATGTCGCTCGAAGTGATTTCAAGGGGGATATCTTCGGTCATGGACGTTCCTCTGGTACAGCAAATTAAGTTCAGTATTAGATTACCGTAACCTTTCCACGGCATTTCGAGAAACAAAGCGCCCGATACGCAAAGCTAAAGGTCTGCGAATCTTGTATTACGAACATCTGTGCGCGTCGAGTGCGCTAAACTCATCGGCAGTATGATTCGATGCAATAGGAGGCAAGGAGCTTCCATGTCTGATTCCTCTATCGTTATTCGCGGCGCTCGTGAGCACAACCTCCGTGATATCGATGTTTCCATTCCGCGTGACCAACTCGTGGTCATTACCGGTCTTTCTGGCTCGGGCAAGAGTTCGCTGGCATTCGACACTATCTATGCCGAGGGCCAGCGTCGATACGTCGAGAGCCTTTCGAGTTATGCGCGCCAGTTCTTGGGCCAGATGGACAAACCCGACTTGGATTCAATCGACGGCCTTTCGCCGGCGGTGTCGATCGACCAAAAGACGACATCTAAAAACCCTCGCTCGACGGTTGGCACCGTAACCGAGATTTATGACTATCTGCGTCTGCTGTTCGCCCGTGTGGGCACCCCGCACTGTCCCGAATGCGGCCGCGTCATTGAGCGCCAGACGACCGACCAGGTCGCCGATAAGGTCCTGGCGGCGGGGGAGGGCCGCCGCGCGTTTGTGCTGGCACCGGTGGTGCGCGGGCGAAAAGGCGAGTACACCAAGCTGTTTGAGGACCTTCGCGCCGAGGGCTTTAGCCGCGTGCGTGTCGACGGCGAGGTTCGCTCGCTTGATGCCCCTATCGATTTGGATAAGAAATTCAAGCACGATATCGAGGTCGTGGTCGACCGCATCGTGATTCGCGAGAACTCGCTGGGCCGTATTGCCGAGTCCGTTGAACAGGCGACTGCGCTGGCGCACGGCAATGTGAACGTATACTTGCTGCCCGACCGCGACGCTCCCGAGGGGACCGAAGGCGAGTTGCTGGAGTATTCGCTGGCGTTAGCGTGCCCGGAGCATGGACACTCCATCGATGACCTGCAGCCGCGTGATTTCTCGTTCAACGCGCCCTATGGCGCGTGCCCCGAGTGCGATGGCCTGGGCTTTAAGAAGACGGTCGATGCCGAGGCCCTAATCGAAGACCCCTCGAAGTCGATCGCCGACGGGGTCTTTGGCAGCCTGTTTGGCAACTCTAACTACTATCCGCAGATTTTCGCTGCGGTCTGCAAACACTTTAAGGTGAGCGTCGATACGCCGTGGGAGGATCTGCCTCCGCGGGTGTGTCGTGCGTTTTTAGACGGCATGGGCGACCAGAAGATTTCGGTCGACTATCAAAAGCTCGATGGGCGCCGCAGCCAGTGGGACACCAAGTTCTCGGGTGTGCGCAATATCCTGTACGAGCGCTATACCGAGACGACGAATGAGAACACCAAGGCGCGCTTGGAGAAGTACATCCGCGAGGAGCCGTGCTCGAGCTGCCACGGCGCTCGTTTGCGCCCCGAGATGCTCGCCGTCACCGTGGGCGGCAAGTCCATTTACGAGGTTTGTTGTCTGTCGTGCCGTGAGTCGCTCGAGTTTTTTGAGGGCCTGGAACTCACCGAGCGCCAACAGTTTATCGGCGGACGCATCGTCAAGGAAATCCTGGAGCGCCTGCGTTTTCTGGTCGATGTCGGACTCGACTATCTGACCCTCGATCGTGCCTCGGCGACGCTTTCCGGAGGCGAGGCCCAGCGCATTCGCCTGGCAACGCAGATCGGCGCCGGCCTCATGGGTGTCCTGTACATTTTGGACGAGCCATCGATTGGCCTCCATCAGCGCGATAACGAGCGCCTGATCAAGACGCTTGAGCGCCTACGCGATATCGGCAATACCGTCATCGTCGTCGAGCATGATGAGGATACGATTCGTGCTGCCGACTATGTGATCGACATGGGCCCCGGCGCGGGCGTGAACGGCGGACACGTAGTCGCGGCGGGAACGCCTGCCGATATCATGGCGTGTCCCGAGTCGATGACGGGCGCTTATCTGACCGGCAAACGAATGATCCGGGTTCCCGATGAGCGCCGCAAGCCCGGTCGCGGCTGCCTTAAGATCACGGGCGCCCGCGCCAACAACCTCAAAAACGTTACCGCCAAGATCGAGTTTGGTACGCTTACGGTCGTTACCGGCGTGTCGGGATCGGGTAAGAGCTCCCTGGTTACCGACACTATCGCACCTGCCCTTACGAATGCCATTCACCGTTCGACGCGCCCTGTGGGTCCGTATAAGAAAATCGAGGGCATCGAGTGTATCGATAAGGTTATCGATATCGACCAGTCGCCGATTGGCCGCACGCCGCGTTCCAACCCTGCTACGTACATTGGCCTGTGGGATGATCTTCGCGCGCTGTTTGCGAGTACGCCGGAGTCGAAGGCGCGCGGCTACTCGCCGGGACGTTTCTCCTTTAACGTGAGCGGCGGTCGCTGCGAAGCATGCAAGGGCGACGGACAAATTAAGATCGAGATGCACTTCCTTCCCGATATCTATGTCCCCTGTGAGGTCTGCGGCGGCAAACGCTATAACCGCGAGACGCTTGAGGTCACCTACCGTGGTAAGACCATCTCGGACGTGCTCGACATGAGCGTCACCGAGGCACTGGCCTTCTTTGGGAATATCCCGCAGATTAAGCGCAAGCTCCAGACGCTGTACGATGTAGGCTTGGGCTACGTGAGCCTGGGCCAGCCCGCTACGACGCTCTCGGGCGGCGAGGCGCAGCGTGTGAAGCTCGCCAAGGAGCTTCATCGACGCCAGACGGGCAAGACGTTCTATATTTTGGATGAGCCGACGACCGGCCTTCATTTTGAGGACGTCCGCCAGCTGCTCGATGTGCTGCAGCGCTTGGTCGATGCGGGCAACACGGTGCTGGTGATTGAACACAACCTTGATGTCATCAAGGTTGCCGACCGCCTGATCGATATGGGCCCCGAGGGCGGTAACGGCGGCGGAACCGTCGTGGTTTCGGGCACACCGGAGCAGGTTGCGGACTGTCCGCAGAGTTATACGGGCAAGTTTTTGGCGCCGTTGCTCAGGCGTGACCGGGAGCGTCAGGCTCAACTTGATGCTCAATAAATAGGCGATTCAGTTTATGGGCGCCATCGACTCCTTGTGATTCGATGGCGCTTGCTGTGTCGAAGTGACGTATGCAGCCGAATTGGACATATACTTAATCCTTGCGTCCGAATGCGAGGGAAAGGATATGCCATGGCAAAGGCTGTAAAGACGCCAAAAACCAATGCGATGCGCGAGCTGGAAAGCGCCGGCATTTCCTATGTTCTACATACGTACGAAGACGATGGTGATGAGTCGGCGGGCCTGGGGGTCGCGATTTCGGAGCAGCTTGGCGAGGAGCCCGGACAAGGATTTAAGACCTTGGTCTGCGTGACGCCGTCCAACGACCACGTCGTGTGCTGCATCCCTGTTGCCGACGAGCTCGATCTAAAGTCCGCCGCGCGTGCCGCGGGGGAGAAGTCCTTGGCCATGATGCATGTGAAGGATTTGCTTGCGGCGACTGGCTACGTTCGCGGCGGCTGCAGTCCGGTCGGTATGAAAAAACGCTACCGGACGCTCATTGATGAGACATGTGTCCTTTGGGATACCATTTTTATTTCGGGAGGCAAGCGTGGTTATCAGCTTGAGCTTGCACCTGATGATTTAATTGCATTTTGCGGGGCGACGGTCGCCCCGATTACGAGAGAGGACTGAGCGATGCCGCAGGAAGAATTGAAGTGCGGAGCTCATTTTGCAAAAGAATCTGCGCCTCAGACACCCTCATCCGAAGCTTCTTCGTCGCGAGACGACACTGACGACATGGGCTCGTCGGACTACTCCACGGTTGGTCGTTCCGCCGGGCTTATGACCATCCTGACCATCGTGTCTCGCGTCACCGGTTTTATCCGCACGTGGGCAATGGCGGCCGCTATCGGCATGTCGCTGCTCTCGTCTTCCTATCAGGTCGCCAACAACCTGCCCAATATGCTCTACGAACTCGTGATGGGCGGCATGCTCGTGACGGCGTTTTTGCCCGTGTACATGGGCGTGAGGCGTGAGCAGGGTCGCGAGGCCTCTAACGAGTACGTGGGCAACCTGCTCGGTATTCTGCTATTGGTGCTGGGTGGCATTTCGTTGCTGGGGACCGTGTTCGCCCCGGGCTTTATCTGGACGCAATCGTTCCTTTCGGGTGACGGCGGCAGCATGGATACCGCTGCGTTCATGTTCCGTTTCTTTGCCATCCAGATTCTGTTTTATGGTTTGGGCTCGGTGTTTTCGGGCGTCCTCAACGCACACCGCGACTACTTCTGGTCGACGTTTGCCCCGGTCCTCAACAATGTGATCGTCATTGCGAGCTTTATGGGCTTTGCGCCCGTGTCCGCACAGTTTGGCGAACGTGCCGGCATCATCTTGATTGCGGCCGGTACGACCCTCGGTGTCTTTGTTCAGATGGCATGTCAGATCCCCGCGCTTGGCAAGCACGGCGTGCATCCCCATATCCATATCGACTTTAAGGACCCCGCACTGCGCCAGACGATTGCGCTCGGTATCCCGACGCTGCTCGCCACGGTGTGCATGTTTGTCTCGACTTCTATCACCAACGCTGCTGCGCTGGTGGTCCAGCCCGAGACTGGTCCTTCCGTCATCGCCTATGCGCGCCTGTGGTACACGCTGCCCTACGCGCTGATTGCCGCCTCGCTTTCGACGGCGCTCTATACCGAGCTCTCTCACGACGCACAGGAGAAGGATTACGACAGCGTCCGCACGGGCATTTCGCGTGGCGTCGCCCAGATGCTGTTCTTCCTGATTCCATTCGCGCTGTACCTGATTGTCTTCGCGCGTCCGCTCAACATGATCTACTGCGCTGGCAAGTTCGATGAGTCCGGTGTGGCGCTGGTGTCGGAGTTCCTTATCTACCTGGCACTTTCCCTGCCGCTCTACGGCGTGGTCGTGCTGATGCAGAAGAGCTTCTCTGCCTTGCTCGACATGAAGCCCTATAGCCGCTATTGTCTGTATTCCGCCATCGGCCAGGCCGGCTCGGTTCTGCTGTTTGGCGTTGTGCTGGGCTTCGGTATGCCGGCAATCGCGCTTTCGTATGTCGTCGACTACGTGATCTTGGTCGGTTGCTCGCTGTGGTGGCTGCGTCGTCGTCTGCGTGGTCTTCAGGTTAAATCTATCCTGCATGGCGGTTTCTTTGGCCTTTTGCTCGGTGGCCTGGGTGCTGCCGCAGGCGCCGGCGTCATGTGGGCGCTTGAGCACTTTGTCGGGGCACTTGGCGGCTCGATTCTGATTACTCTTGGCTACGTTTGCGTTGCGGGTGTCGTCTCGCTTGCTGTTACCTTTGGCCTTGCCGTCGTCCTTAAGATGCCCGAGGTCTCGGCGCTGATTCGTCGCAAGTAGGTGCGCGTGGCCGGTCACGACAACATTCCAACGCTTGCCGAGCAGGTTTCGCGCGTTCCCACGCAGCCCGGCTGCTACCTTTGGAAAGACGCCAAGGGCGATGTCATCTACGTGGGCAAGGCGAAAAACCTGCGCGCCCGTATGCGTCAGTACGTGACGCTGCAGGACGAGCGCCAGAAGATCCCGCTGATGATGCAGCTGGTGGCGAGCTTTGACTATATCGTGGTGGAGACCGAGCACGAGGCGTTGGTGCTCGAGCGCAATTTGATTGGTCAGTACCATCCGTACTTTAACGTCGACCTCAAGGATGACAAGAGCTACCCCTTTATCGCCATTACAAAGGGCGACCTGTATCCCGCTATCAAATACACGCGTGAGCGTCATAAGCCGGGAACGCGCTATTTTGGACCTTATACCGATAGCCGCGCGGCACGTGAGACGATAGATACGCTGCGCAAGGTTATCCCCATCTGCTCCGCATCCTGTGCGGAGTGGCGTCGTTGTCGCCGTATCGTCGAGTCCCACAAGGGCGAGGAAGACATCGTCAATATGATTTGCGCGCAAAACGGGCGCCCCTGCTTTGACTACCATGTCGGGCGCGGCCCGGGTGCGTGTGTCGGCGTGATTTCCCCGGCAGACTATGCCAAGAACGTCAAGCGTGTCGAGCGCTTTTTGTCGGGCCATCGCAAGGATGTCGTCGATGAGCTGACCTCCGAGATGACGGATGCCGCTGAGGCGCTCGACTTTGAGCGCGCGGCACGCGTCAAACGTCGTTTGGAGGTCATCAGGGGTCTGGACGATCGTCAGCAAGTCGTTTTTCCCTCCAGTGTCGATATAGATGTCATCGGTTTCTATCGCGAGGAGACCATCTCCGCCGCTTGCGTCTTCGTCGTTCGCGAGGGCCGAACAGTTCGCACCTGCGAGTTCATTCTCGACAAGGGTCTTGATGTTGACGAGGAAGAGCTCCAGTCGGGCTTTCTTAAGCGCTATTACGACGAGACGGCTGATATTCCAGCTGAGGTCAACCTTTCCGTCGAGCTTGAGGATGCGGAGGCGCTGGGGGAGTGGCTTGCGGGCAAGCGTGAGCGTTCCTGCCATCTCCATAGGCCGCAACGTGGCGAAAAGCACCGTCTGCTCGATATGGCATCCAAAAATGCGCGCCATGCTCTCATGCGCTACATGATGCGAACGGGGTACGCTGACGACCGCACCAATCAAGCGCTCCTGGAGCTCGAAAGTGCGTTGGCGCTGCCATCGCCGCCGTTGCGTATCGAGTGCTTCGATATCTCTACACTGCATGGCACCTTCACGGTCGCCTCGATGGTGGTGTTTACCAACGGGCGCGCCGACAAGAGTCAGTATCGTCGTTTTAAAATTCAGGCCGAATTGGACGAGGCAAACGACTTCGTGTCGATGTCCGAGGTTTTGGGACGACGTTATGCTCCCGAGCGTATGGCCGACGAGCGCTTTGGCTCGCGCCCCGATTTGCTCGTTGTCGATGGCGGTAAGCCGCAATTGACCGCTGCGATCAAGCAACTTGAGGCTCTTGGGCTCGATATACCAGTTTGTGGCTTGGCAAAGGCCGATGAGGAGGTTTTCGTGCCTTGGGACGAGACTCCAGTCGTGCTGCCGACCGGGTCCGCGTCGCTCTATCTAATTAAACAGGTGCGCGATGAATCGCACCGTTTTGCCATCACGTTCCATCGCGAATTGCGCGATAAAGCCATGACGGTTTCGGTACTCGATGACGTTCCAGGCGTGGGACCCACCAGAAAACGTGCCCTTATGCGCCATTTTGGCTCGATGAAGCGTTTGCGCGCGGCGAGCGAGCAAGAGATCGCGGAAGTTCGAGGCATTCCTGCCGATGTCGCCAAAGCGGTTCACGAGGCGCTCGTTGCATGGAATGCCGAGCGCGCCGAGGCGGCGGCAAAGCAATCCGAAAACTAAACACGCCTCTAAACAACTGATATACATGATTGCGTGATTTTCAATCATTTATTTCACGGCGATTACCAGCCGATTTCGGGTTTAATTAACGCTAAAACGTTTGACTAGCCATGGTGAACAACCCTGCTATCCTGCGGGTTGACGAAGACTGATATCTCACCTCGTCGATACATACTGTCTGGCGAATCGTTTGTCAATGAATTCGGTGAACGGTAGTAAATACCGTTCAAGCGTATGTATGTATCGGTCGCCGAGCGCGGCACCTCAGTTGGGTTCGTCGGTAGGTAAGGTATATATCGTCCGCAAGTTGCGCGGGGGCACGTCTAGGTGCTCCCGGGTAAGATTCTCTATTGATAGGAGAAGACATGGCCATCATCAACAAGGGTATGTCCAGGCGTTCGTTCCTCGGCCTCACCGGCAGCGTCGCTGCTGTCGCAGGGCTTGGTCTCACCGGCTGCGGTGGCAGCTCCAACGACGAGGGTTCCGCTTCCGGTTCCACCGATTCCGCCAACCGTGGCGGCGGCGTGATCACCGCTGGTTCCGCTTACGCTCCGTCCAGCTTCGATCCCGCCAGCACCGGCTCCGCTGTGGGCCTGGGTGCTAACTGGCACGTCGTCGAGGGCCTCTACGGCATCGATTACCACGACTACAGCACCTTCAACGAGCTCGCCACCGACGATCCCAAGTCTGTGGACGACACCACTTTCGAGGTCACCATCCGCAAGGGCGCCAAGTTTTCCGATGGCACCGAGGTCACCGCTGACGATGTCGTTGCCTCCTACACCGCTTGCGCCGCTTCCGCTACCTATGCTCCGTTCTTCCAGCCCTTCGAGTCCATCGAGGCCAAGGACGCCAGCACCGTGACGGTCAAGACCAAGGTCCCCAACTTCTCCCTGCTCAAGGATCGTCTGGCCATCGTCCGCGTTACCCCGGCCACCCAGACCGAGGAGGATCGCGCCAAGCAGCCGATCGGCTCCGGCCCCTGGATGTACGACTCTATCTCCGATACCGAGATCACCCTGGTTCCCAACCCCGAGTACAACGGTGAGTATGCTGCCGAGGATAAGAAGATCCAGTACAGCATCCTGACCGACCCCACCGCTCGCGTTACCGCTCAGCAGGAGGGCTCCACGCTCGTTATGGAGCTCGTTACCGCTGACGCCGTCGACCAGCTCGAGAGCGCCGGCTGCAAGATCGATAACGTTCAGGGTTTCGGCACCCGCTTCATCATGTTCAACGTCGCCAAGGAGCCTTGGAACAACGTCAAGGTCCGTCAGGCTGTCATGTATGCGCTCGACACCGAGAAGATGGTCAGCAACACCTTCGCCGGCCTTGCCACCGCTGCCAGCTGCTACCTGCCCAAGAGCTTCACCAACTATCATGAGGCTTCCACGGTGTACAAGACCGACGCCAAGAAGGCTAAGAAGCTCATCGAGGAGTCTGGCATCACCCCGGGTGCCATCACCCTGCGCACCACCGACAACGAGCAGATTAAGGGCATGGCCGCCCAGGTCAAGAACGACCTCGACGCTCTCGGCTTCGATGTGACCATCCAGACCGATACCTCGCCGGCCACCTACGCTGCCATCGACGGTGGCGAGGCCTACGATATCCTCCTTGCCCCTGGCGATCCTTCCTGCTTCGGCGCCGACCCCGACCTGCTGCTCAACTGGTGGTACGGCGACAACGTCTGGATGCAGACCCGTTGCCCGTGGAAGGAGTCCGCTGAGTGGCAGAAGCTCCACAGTCTCATGGACGAGGCTCTTGCCGCCGAGGGCGACGAGCAGCAGAAGAAGTGGAACGAGTGCTTCGACATCATTGCCGACAACGCCGTTCTGTACCCCGTTGTCCACGTCAAGACCGTCTCCGCTTCCTGGGACGATCCGTCCACTGCGCCCAACGGCGAGGCCCTCGATGGCTTCAAGGGCATCGGCACGACGAGCATGTCCTTCAGGGGCGTTGCGACCGTCAAGGCGTAAGACTCGCTTGAGTCATATGTAGGGCGTCGGTCGTAAGGCAACGTCCTCATAGTTGAAACAAAGACCCGGGCGACCTCGATGTCGCTCGGGTCTTGTAATGAGTATCCGTACTCATATACCAGTTGGTCCTACCGACAAAAGAAAGGGGAGAGAACGTGAACAACTTGCTACGTTTGATTGGAAGGCGTCTTGTGGCGCTGCCGATCATGGCATTGGGCGTCACCGTCCTGGTGTTCTTCCTTATGTCGTTCTCCAAGACCGACCCCGCCTACACGGCGTTGGGTGACGGTGCCTCGCCCGAGGCGGTTGCCGAGTACCATGAGAAGTATGGTCTGGACGACCCCTGGCCCGTGCGCTACGTGCGCTATATGGGCGATTTGATCCATGGCGACATGGGCACCTATGGTGCTGCTCGCAACTCCGTTGCCAAGCGCATCTCCACGGCCCTGCCCGTCACGATGCAGCTGACCTTCATCGGCCTTGCCATCGGTGCGGTCGTTTCGTTTTTGCTCGGCGTCATCGCGGCACTGTATCGCGACAAATGGCCGGATCAAGTGATCCGCGTCTTTTCCATCGCCGGCTTGGCAACCCCGTCGTTCTGGCTTGCCGTTCTGTTGATCCTGCTGTTCTCTTCCTACCTTAAGGTGCTCCCGGCATCGGGTGCTCTGCCTCACTTCACCACGAATCCGGCTGGTTATCTGGGCCGCATGATTATGCCCGCCATCGCCTTGGCATTTCCGCTGACGGGCCAGATGACTCGTATCGTGCGTACCGCCATGGTCGAGGAGCTCGACAAGGACTATGTCCGTATGGCTCGCGGTGCCGGCGTTCCCGAGAAGGTCGTCGTCGGTATCAACGTTCTTCGCAATGCGCTGATCACCCCGGTCACCACCCTCGGCCTTAAGATCGGTTACCTCATGGGCGGCGCCGTCGTCATCGAGGTTATCTTCAACCTCCCCGGCATGGGCACCGCGATTCTGCAGGGCGTTCAGGGCAACGAGGCGAACCTGGTTCAGGGCGTCGTTATCGTCGTTGCTCTTGCCTTCATCATCATCAACATCGTGGTTGACATGCTCTACCTGCTCATCAACCCGCGCATCAGGACGGTGTAGATTATGGTAAAGATTCGAGAGAAGCAAACCGAGCAGCTCGAGAAGGCTGCCTCCAAGGGGCTCAAGCTCGGTGGCTGGAAGAAGATGACGCTGTCTTCTAAGATTGCCGCCGTCGTGCTGGTGCTGGTCGCCCTGACTGCGATTCTGGCGCCCCTTCTTGCCCCCTATAGCCCGGTCGAGATCTTTACGGCTCGCCAGGCTCCCGGCAACGGATTTATCTTCGGTACCGACGATAAGGGTCGCGATATTCTGTCGCGTATGCTCTACGGTGGTCGTTACTCGCTGATTATCGGCTTTGGCGCCACTGCCATGGCTCTGGTCTGCGGCTCGGTCGTGGGCGCCCTTGCGGCGGTTTCGCGCAAGGCCGTTTCCGAGACGATCATGCGTATCCTGGACATCATCATGTCCATCCCGGGCATCGCCCTCGCGGCCGTCTTCGTCTCCATCCTGGGCAACTCCGTGCCGTCGATCATCTTCGCCATCGGCTTTATGTACACTCCGCAGATTGCCCGTATCGTGCGCGCCAACATCGTGTCCGAGTACGGCGAGGACTATGTCCGCGCGGTCATCGTTTCCGGCGCCAAGGCTCCGTGGATTTTGATCAAGCATGTTCTGCGTAACTGCATCGCCCCGATCATGGTCTTCACCGTTACCCTGGTCGCCGACGCCATCATCTTCGAGGCCTCGCTGACCTTCATCGGCGCTGGTATCCAGGAGCCCACCGCTACCTGGGGCAACATCCTCGCCGACGCCCGCGGCGGCGTGCTCGCCGGCCGTTGGTGGCAGGCGCTGTTCCCGGGCCTGGCCATCATGATCACCTGCCTGGCGCTCAACATCCTCTCCGAGGGCATTACCGACGCCATGGCCGCCGCTCCCTCCGCAGCCCTGGATCCGACCGATTCCTCCAAGCGTCGCGAGGCCGACCTGCTGGTCTCCGACCCCGTTCGCGCCTACAAGGAGCAGGCCCAGTCCCTCTCCGCTCGCCTTGGCGCCCTGCGCGATGTCGAGCTCAAGCGTGACGATCGCCATGTGCCCGACGAGTCTGTCGAACCGATTCTCTCGGTCCGCGATTTCTGCATTCAGTTTGAGCATCACGGTGATATCAACGTCGTCGACCATGTCAACTTTGACGTCCGTCCTGGTCAGACCATGGGCCTGGTGGGCGAGTCCGGTTGCGGTAAGTCCATCACCACGCTGGCCATCATGGGCCTGACCGACGATGACGAGCACCTTTCCGGCGAGGTCCTCTGGGAGGGCCGCGACCTGCTCAAGATGAGCAAGAAGGAGTGGTTCGGTCTGCGCGGTACCGATATCGCTATGGTCTATCAGGACGCCCTATCCTCGCTCAACCCCTCCATGCTCATCTCTGCTCAGATGAAGCAGCTCACCAAGCGTGGCGGCACCCGCAGCGCCGAGGAACTCCTGGAGCTCGTGGGCCTCGACCCCAAGCGTACGCTCGAGAGCTACCCGCATGAGCTTTCCGGTGGCCAGCGTCAGCGTGTTCTGATCGCTATGGCCCTTACCCGCGACCCCAAGCTGGTCATCTGCGACGAGCCCACGACCGCTCTGGACGTTACCGTCCAGAAGCAGGTCATCAAGCTGCTCAACGACCTTCAGGCCAAGCTCGGCTTTGCCATGATCTTCGTCTCGCATGACCTGGCGCTGGTCGCCGAGGTCGCCCATAACATCACGGTTATGTACGCCGGCCAGGTTATCGAGCAGGCGCCCACCAAGGAGCTGCTCACTAACCCGATCCACGAGTACACCCGCGGTCTTCTGGGCTCCGTTCTGTCCATCGAGAGCGGTTCGGGCCGTCTGCACCAGGTGCCCGGTGCCGTTCCGAGCCCGCGCGATTTCCCCAAGGGCGATCGCTTCGCGCCCCGCTCGAGCCATCCGCGCATTGGCCTGGACACCCGTCCGGTCTTCAAGCGCGTGCCCGGCACCGAGCACTTCTATTCCGAGCTCCCCGACGAGGTGCTCAAGGCAAATGGTTTGACCCCTCACGCGGAGGTGATGTAGATGAGCGAGACCGCAGTCAACGGCGTCGAGCCGATCATCTTCCTTGATGACGTCCACGTCACCTTTAGGACCCGTACCGGCTCGATTCTGCACCCCAACCTGGTTCACGCCGTCCAGGGTGTAACGATTAAGCTCATGCCCGGTCAGACGATCGGCATCGTCGGCGAGTCCGGTTGCGGTAAGTCCACCACCGCCAACGTCATGTGTGGCCTGCAGGCCCCCACGAGCGGCAAGGTCTACTTTAAGGGCAAGGACGTAACCAAGCGTACCGCCGAGGACCGTCGCCACATGGGTCGCGTCATCTCGGTCGTGTTCCAGAACCCGGCCACGGCGCTCAACCCCCGCATGGTCGTTCGCGAGCAGCTGCTCGACCCCATGCGCGTCCACAACCTGGGTACCGAGGCCGAGCAGGAGAAGCGCGTCAAGGAGCTCTTGGAGCTCACCGGTCTGCCCAGCTCCGCCGCCGAGGTTCTTCCCGGCCAGCTTTCGGGCGGCCAGCGCCAGCGCGTCGCAATTGCCCGTGCCCTGTCGCTGAACCCCGATGCCATCATCGCCGACGAGCCCACCTCGGCTCTGGACGTTTCGGTCCGCGCGCAGATTCTGAACCTGCTGACCGACCTTAAGAAGGAACTCGGCCTGGCCATGGTGTTCATCAGCCATGACATCCAGACGGTCCGCTATATCTCTGACGACATCATCGTTATGAATGGCGGCAAGATCGTCGAGCAGGGCGAGGCCAAGCAGGTCTTCCAGCACCCCCAGGACCCCTACACCAAGATGCTGCTCGGCGCTGCGCCGTCGCTGCTTCATCCCAAGCTCGGCGAGTAGTTTCGCTTTCCCTCCCGTGCGCCCGGTTCCCTTGCCGGGCGCACCTCCGTTGCGATTTCGAAAGGTTGGGTTCACGAGCCATGCCAAGTGCTCAAGAGCTACAACATCAATTTGGTGAATATCGAGGCGCCATGCCCCGTCCATCAGATTTCGATCTCTTTTGGAAGGGCCGCATGGCCGAGGCCGACGCCGTCGGGCTTGACTATGCGATCGAGACGGCATCGGTCACAGATGCCGTGACCTGCCAGTTTTTCGACCTCTGGTATACCGGCATGTGTGGCGCTCGCCTGCATGCCAAGTACCTTAAACCCGTCTCGGACGAGCCCGTGCCATTGGTACTTCAGTTCCATGGATATCCGGGTGCAAGCCGCAGCTGGTTTGAGCAGGCGTCGTTTGCGGGCATGGGCATGGCACTCATCGCCCTCGACTGCCCCGGTCAAGGAGGTCCCTCCGAGGACATTGGTGGATTTGAGGGCACAACGGTCGCGGGCCATATCGTCGCCGGTATCGACGGCGACCCGGCCAACCTCTACTATGTCCGCTTGCACCAAGATATTCGCATCCTGTGTCGCATCGTTCGCGAGCTCGAGGGCATCAATCTTGCCCGTGTGTTTGTGAACGGCGCGTCGCAGGGCGGCGGTTTGGGCATTGCGACCTGTGCACTTAACAGCGAGCTTATCAATCGCGCCGCCATCCTCTATCCCTTCCTGTCGGATTTCCGCCTGGTCTGGGACTTGGATGCCGACGACATTGCCTACGAGGGCCTGCGCTATTGGTCTCGCTGGTTTGACGAGGACTCGACTCGTATCGACGAAGCCTATGCCAAGCTGGCGTACTTCGATTCCAAGAACTTTGCCCCTATGGTCAAATGCCCCGTGCTGTTTGGCACTGGCACAGCCGATACCGTCTGTCCGCCAGCGACGCAGTTTGCGGTCTATAACAACCTGACCTGTGAAAAGCGTCATGAGTTCTTTGAAGGCTTTGGCCACGAGGAGATTCAGGATTTTGACGATCTGATCATTCCGTTTTTCTGCAAGGGAGGGGAGGCTCATGTCTAAGTGCGAGAGCAATGTCAATGAGCTGATTGTCCCCGACCTTGTGGGGATTCCCGGGACGGTTTCGTCAAGGCTCTCTGAATATCGGGACTGGCACGGTGATGTTCAGGCAGATGTTTCTGATTTGGAGACATGTGCTTCGAATCTTGAGATTCAAGGCCTGGCCATTACGGCGATTGACTTTGTTAACCCCTGCGCCCGTTACTCGGAGGTCTCCTTTGAGCTCGGTGACGATGCGATTCACGCTCGTTTGATCGAGCCTGTCGGTCGTGCCCGAGTTTCTGAGCGCGTGCCGCTGTGCCTGATGTTCCACGACATCGATCGGCCTGTGCGCGGCTGGCATCACATGACGAGATTTGCGGCCATTGGATATGCTGTGCTTGCGCTGGACGATGAGGCGATTGGACCCAGCGATCTGCGACAGGGGATTACCTCGCCTGCTTTTGTCAGGCGCGTCCGTTGGGGCTGCGCGTTGGCGGAGGTCGCGCGCAATCTTGATGGCATGGACCCCGACCGCATCTTTGCATGGGGCGAGGGGCTTGGCGGCGGAGTCGCGCTGGCGGTTTCTGCTCTGGACGAGCGGGGCCTCGCCTGCACGGCGGTTGCCAATCCGCTTCCTGGCGGCCTCGAGGCGCTGTCGTCTCGGGTGCGCGGATCGGTGCTCATGGGCACATCGCTTATGGATACCGTGAGCGATCCCAAGGATCAGTTTGCCGTATTCAACGGTCTTGAGTGTGACCGGAGGCATATCATCTATGCCAAATACGCTCATGAGCGCATCAATGCGTTCGAAAACGAAGTCGTCGACTTCTTTAACCAAACGTTCTACTCGTGTTCTTTGGCCTAGACGGCCTGGACACTGCCAACAAGAGTGGGTGGCATAGGGCCGCCCGCCAGACAACTAAGGAGATTCTTGTGGCAACTCAGAAATTCACCGGCGTTATCCCTCCCGTCGTTGTTCCCGATACCGAAGATCACCAGCTCGATGTTGCCTCCTTTGAGCGCAGCATCAACCGCATGATCGATGCCGGCGTCGATGGCCTGTTCTTCTTGGGCTCTTCGGGTGAGGTCGTTTTCTCCACCGACGAGCGTCGTCGCCAGATCATCGCCGAGGCCGTCCGCATCGTCGACCACCGCGTGCCTGTTCTGGTCGGCATCATCGATACCGAGACCGAGCGCATGATTGAGCACGGCAAGGTCGCTCAGGAGCTGGGCGCCGATGCCCTCGTCGCCACCTGCCCGTTCTATGCCCTGCAGGGCATGACCGAGGTCGAGGAGCACTTCCGCATCCTGCACGAGGAGCTTGACCTGCCCATCTTTGCCTATGACATTCCCGTCTGCGTTCACACCAAGCTCCCCTGGAAGCTCCTTGCCAAGCTCGGCGCCGAGGGCGTCCTTGCTGGCGTCAAGGATTCCTCGGGTGATGACATCTCGTTCCGCTACCTCGTTCAGGAGAACGAGAAGAACGGCCATCCGATGAGCATCCTCACCGGCCACGAGGTTGTTGTCGACGGCGCTTACCTCGGTGGCGCCGACGGCTCTGTCCCGGGTCTCGCCAACGTTGAGCCCGAGGGCTACGTTCGTCAGTGGAAGGCCGCTCAAGCCGGTGACTGGGCTACCGTCAAGGCCGAGCAGGATCGCCTCAATGAGATTTCGCACATCTGGGATGTCACCTCGGGCGTCCAGGGCTATGCCGGTGGCGTCGGCGCCTTCAAGACCGCTATGAACCTCATGGGCATCTTCGACAGCCCGACCATGCCGCGCCCGGTGAAGGCCATGACCGGCGAGAACGTCGAGGCTATTAAGAAGGTCCTCCAGGACAACGGTCTCCTGTAAAGCTTTCCCAGGCACCCGACCTCGCACCTCAACCGTGTGGCCATGACCCATTCGGTCAATTGCCACACGGTTTCTCGGCGATCTTGGGCACCTGGATAACCTTTACTGCGCTGTGACGGCTAGCCTGACGGCGCATTTCCTGTAGTTGTTTTTATCTCCGAAGGAGAGCGACATGGAGAACAAGTACGTCTGCTCTGTCGATATCGGCGGAACTAAGATTGCGACTGCCATCATGGAGTACCCGGCTGACGGTAGTGTGCCCCATCCCGTTTTTGAGGCCGAGGTTCCCACGGAGGCCCAAGAGGGCGGCGAGGCCGTCTTCCAGCGTATTGAGGCGTCCATCAAGGCTGCTCTCGAGGCGAATCCCGATGTCGAGGTCCTTGGCGTCGGTATCGGTGCCGCCGGCGTCGTCGATCCCAAGACGGGCGCCATCGCGTATGCCAATGAGATCATGCCCGGCTGGTCCGGCGTTCAGTTGGGGCCGCGTCTGCGTGAGGATCTCGGTCTTCCCGTTGCCGTTGTAGGCGACGTGCAGGCTCATGCTCTGGGCGAGGCCCACTGGGGCGTCGGCAAGGGCAAGTTCTCCGTCTTGTGTCTTGGCATCGGTACGGGCATTGGCGGCGCATATGTCGAGAACGGCCGCGTGATGCAGGGCTTCCATGGTGCTGCTGGCCATATGGGCCACATCGAGTGCTCGGCTGCCGCCGGCATTCCCTGCGCCTGCGGGCGTTCCGGTCATCTTGAGTCTGTCGCTTCGGGCACTTCCATTGGTCGTATGTACGATGAGCGCTTTGGCCGCGTCGACCCCAGCCGTCCTTCGGTCGGTCGCGATGTGAACGACCTGTGCCGTGCAGGCGACGCAAAGGCGACCGAGGTCATCCATGATGCCGGCTTTGCGCTGGGTGCCAGCTTGGGCTCGCTCGCTAACATCCTGGACCCTGAGGTCATCGTGCTTTCGGGCGGCGTGATTCACCAAGGTCCCGATTGGCGTTCGCAGACGTGGAAGGATTCGGTGCACGAGGGCTATGCCAGCCAGGCGCTCGATCCGCTTCAGGACGCGCCGATCCTCATCGGTTCTCTGGAGGGCGATGCTCCGCTCATCGGTGCCGCCGAACACCTTCTTGCGTCGTTGAAGTAAACATAACTACCAAGTGCGCCTTCTGAGGTGCCGCAGATTGACGTGAAAGAGGAGCGAAGCGTACTTCGGTACGCGAGCGACGGTTTGAACGTCAAGGTGCGGTGTCTCAGAAGGCTGTTTTGAGAAAGGTTGAGTCGAACATGACCGTCGATCCTTTGATTCAATCCCTGAAGGGCAAGCTCGTCGTGAGCGTTCAGGCGTATATGGGCGAGCCGCTTCGTACGCCCGAGACCATGGCTCAAATGTCTCGCGCTTGCGAGCTTGGCGGCGCCGCCGCCATTCGCTGTCAGGGCCTTGCCGACATTGCCGCTATTAAGGGTCGCTGTGAGGTTCCCGTCATCGGCCTGTGGAAGGATGGACACGAGGGCGTTTACATCACGCCGACGCTGCGTCACGCTCGCGCCTGCGTTGCTGCCGGTGCCGATATCGTGGCGATCGACGCCACCGATCGTCCGCGTCCCGATGGCAAGACCGTCGAGGATACCTTCCGCCCGCTGCACGAGGAGGGCGTGCTCCTGATGGCGGATTGTGCCACCATCGAGGACATTCGCCGTGCGGTTGATATGGGCTTTGACCTGGTATCCACCACGCTTTCTCACGGCGTCGCCGCCATCGACTGCACCATGGCCGATGGCCCCGACCTGCCACTCCTGCGTCAGGCGACCGAGGAATTCCCCGGTCTTCCCATCATCTGCGAGGGCCGCGTGCACACGCCCGAGGAGGCTCGCGCTGCGATCGATGCTGGCGCCTGGGCCGTTGTCGTCGGCACCGCCATCACGCACCCCACGAGTATTACGAGTTGGTTCAAGGCTGCGCTTGAGGCGTAAGACAGGCCTCGTATCCGCTCGGGGCGGTATACTCAATATAGGCAATTGACCGCGCGGGATCCGGGTTGCTGGGTCCCGCGCTTGTTTTTGGGAGGCAGCACATGCAAAAGGGAGATGCCATGGATGCGGCGGAGCGCTCGGAGCGCATCCCCGATATCGTCATCATCACCGGAATGTCCGGATCGGGCCGCACACAGGCCATGCACGTGTTCGAGGACATGGGCTATTTTTGCATTGATAACCTACCTCCGCGTCTCATCGCCCAGCTTGCCGAGCTCGTCGGCATCAATACGGGCGTGGGCAGGCATCTCGCCGTCACCTGCGATTTGCGTAGCCAGGGACTGTTTGACGAGTTGCTCGATGCGGTCGCCGCGCTCGAAGAGCGCGAGATGAGCTGCGACATCGTGTTCCTGGAGGCTTCTGACGAGGTGCTGATTCGTCGCTACAGCGAAAATCGCCGCCGTCATCCCATTGCCAAGCCGGGGGAGACTACGGCCGATGCCATTCAGCGCGAGCGCCTTCAGCTGCAGGGCGTGCGCGATCGAGCCGATATGATTATCGACACGAGCCGCCTGCGCACCTCTGCCCTGCGCAACAAATTGCGCATGGCGTTCTCCGAGTTGTCCGACCAGCAGCTCATGGACGTTCACGTGTTCTCGTTTGGCTTTAAGCACGGTATGCCCGTCGAGGCGGACATTATGATCGACGTTCGCTTCCTGCCCAATCCGTTTTACGATCCCGAGATGCGTACCATGACCGGTCTCGATAAGAAAGTCTCCGACTTTGTTCTGGACCATCCCAAGACCCAGGAGTTCTGGAAGGCCTGGACGCAGCTGCTCGATACGGTGATGCCGGGCTATATCGCGGAGGGTAAGCCGCAGCTTTCTATCGCCATCGGCTGCACGGGCGGACAGCACCGTAGCGTCGCCATTGCCGAGGCCACGGCCCGTTACCTGGAAGGCGCCCAGTATCACGTGAGCATCTCCCACCGCGACCTGTCGCGCGCCAACACGAAGGCATAGGCCTGCATGTCGTTTACCGCTGAGGTGCGCGACGAGCTTGCGCGCTGCGAACCCGAATGTGAATACTGCGATTTGTCGACGCTTGCCGCCCTGACGCGTGTGAGCGGTACGCTTTCGTTGGCCGGCTCCGGGCGGTATCGTTTGACGGTCGCGACCGAGACGGGAGCCGTCGCGCGCACGATGATCACGCTGACGCATCGCATCCTTAAGCTCAAAACGGAATTCACCGTTCGTAAATCGGTCTTGCATAAGGTCCGTAACTATCTCATTACCCTGCCCGATCAACCCGACCTGGACAAGGCTCTGGTGCTGCTGGGCATTCTAGACCGCAGGGGAGGGCTCGTTGCTGGTGTTCCCCGACACATCGTTGCCCGTCCCTGCTGCAGGCTTGCCTACATCCGCGGCGCGCTCATCGCGGGCGGCTTCGTGGCCGATCCACGCGGCGATTTTCATTTGGAGATCGCGGTGCAGGGCGAGCAATATGCCAAGGGGCTTTGCGACCTGTTGGGGCAGATTGGGGTCCATGCTCGTGTTAATGCGCGGCGGGGGTCATATGCCGTGTACATTAAGAGCGCCGAGGAAATCGAGCATTTATTAAAGCTGATTGGTGCCAAGCGCAGCGTTGCCGAGATTGAGGAGGCGCGCGCGGTCAAGTTGGTTAAGAACGATGTGAACCGTCGCGTGAACGCCGAGCTCGCCAACCAGACCAGAAGCGCCGGTGCTGCCCAACATCAGCTTGCGCTTATCGATGAGCTCGAGCAGCGCGGCCTTCGCGATGCGCTTCCGGATGCCTTGGCGGTCTTTTGCGACCTGCGCGAGCGCTATCCCGATCTGTCGCTGCGTGATTTAGGGGAGATGGCTGACCCTCCCTTGTCGAAGTCGGCCCTCTACCATCGAGTTTTGAGGCTTGAAAAGCTCATTGAAGCAAACAGGTAGTTTATAGTATCGACTTATATACGGATTTAGCTGCTATTTTATTCTTTAAAACGTTTTAACGTAAATTTGATTTTCAATTTCGACTATTCTCGTGAAATTCAAGTCAAAAAAAAGGTATATTAGGCGAGTGGTTAGTTTGTGGGCCTCAACGGCGGGCGCTGTAGCTTGCGGGGGCCTTACGAAAGGAGACACAATGGCAGTAAAGGTTGCTATTAACGGCTTCGGTCGCATCGGTCGTCTGGCTTTCCGTCAGATGTTCGGTCATGAGGGCTCCGAGATCGTCGCTATCAACGACCTCACCTCTCCCGATATGCTCGCTTACCTGCTGAAGTACGACTCCACGCAGGGCAACTACGCTCGCGATCACGAGGTCGTTGCTGGCGAGGATTCCATCACCGTTGACGGCAAGGAGATCAAGATCTACAAGGAGGCCGACGCCAACAACCTGCCTTGGGGCGACCTCGACGTCGACGTCGTTCTCGAGTGCACCGGCTTCTACACCAGCAAGGCTAAGGCTCAGGCCCACATCAACGCTGGCGCCAAGAAGGTCGTCATCTCCGCTCCGGCCGGCAGCGATCTGCCCACCATCGTGTACAACGTCAACCACGAGACGCTGACCGCTGAGGACAACATCATCTCCGCTGCTTCCTGCACCACCAACTGCCTCGCCCCGATGGCCAAGGGTCTGAACGACTTCGCTCCCATCGTGTCCGGCATCATGACCACCATTCACGCCTGGACCGGCGACCAGATGCCGCTCGACGGCCCGCAGCGCAAGGGCAACAAGCGTCGTAGCCGCGCCTGCGCCGTCAACATCGTCCCCAACACCACCGGTGCTGCCAAGGCTATCGGCCTGGTTCTCCCCGAGCTCAACGGTAAGCTCATCGGTGCCGCCCAGCGCGTCCCGACGCCGACCGGCTCCATCACCAACCTCTACGCTGTCGTTGACAAGAAGGTCACCGTCGACGAGGTCAACGCCGCTATGAAGGCCTACGCTTCCACCATCTCCGAGACCTTCGGTTACAACGAGGACGACATCGTCTCCACCGACATCATCGGCGAGACTCACGGCTCCATCTTCGACGCCACTCAGACCATGTGCTCTGACCTCGGCAACGGCCAGACCCTCGTTCAGGTCACCTCTTGGTACGACAACGAGAACTCCTACACCTCTCAGATGGTCCGCACCATCAAGTACTTCGAGAAGTTCGTTGCTTAATTTAGCTTTTAGCGAATAGCTCGTTGAGCGTCTAAAGAAGGGCGCGGCCTCATAGGGCTTACACCCTAGGGTCGCGCCCTTTTTATAGGAAATCGTCTGCCGTAATGGGAGGCAGACACGTACGAAAGGTAGAAGCAAACATGGCCTTTACCAAGAAGACCGTCCGCGACATCGATGTCGACGGCAAGCGCGTTCTCGTCCGCGTTGACTTCAACGTGCCTATCAAGGATGGCGTCGTTGGCGACACCACCCGCATCAAGGCTGCCCTGCCCACCATCAACTACCTCGTTGAGCACAACGCTCGCGTCATCCTCATGAGCCACCTCGGCCGTCCCGATGGCACCGGCTTCCAGCCCGAGCTCTCCCTTGAGCCTGTCGCCAAGAAGCTCGCTGAGCTCTCTGGTCTCGATGTTGCCTTTGTCGCCGACACCTACGGCGAGAAGGCTGCTGAGGCTGTTGCCGCCGTCGAGCCGGGCAAGGTCCTCGTTCTCGAGAACGTCCGTTTTGACAAGCGTGAGAAGAAGAACGATCCCGAGATCGCCAAGAAGCTCGCTTCCTATGGTGACGTCTTCGTTCTCGATGCCTTCGGTACCGCTCACCGCGCCCAGGGTTCCGTCGTGGGCCCCGCCGCTTACCTGCCTGCCGTCGCCGGCTTCCTGCTCGAGAAGGAGGTCGACACGCTGACCGGCATCTTCGCCGAGCCCGAGCGCCCCTTCGTCGCTATCGTCGGCGGTTCCAAGGTTTCCTCCAAGATCGGCGTTCTCGATCACCTCATCGACTCCGCTGATACCCTGATCATCGGTGGCGGCATGGCCTACACCTTCTTCCTGGCTCAGGGCCTGACCGTCGGTCAGTCCCTCAAGGAAGAGGACTGGGTCGAGCGCGCTGGCGAGATGCTCAAGAAGGCCGAGGAGAAGGGCGTCAAGATCCTGCTCCCCATCGACAACCGCGTTGCCGATCACTTTGGCGAGGACGCTGTCCCCGAGGTTGTCGCTTCCGACGCTATCCCCGACGATCGTGAGGGCATGGACATCGGCCCCAAGACCGAGGAGCTCTACGCCGAGGCCGTCAAGGGCGCCAAGACCGTGTTCTGGAACGGCCCCATGGGCGTCTTCGAGTTCGACAACTTCGCTCACGGCACCCAGGCTATCGCCGAGGCCGTCGCCGAGGCCGACTGCACCTCGATCATCGGCGGTGGTGACTCTGTCGCGGCTGTCAACAAGTTCAACCTGGCCGACAAGATGAGCTGGATCTCCACCGGTGGTGGCGCTTCCATGGAGCTCGTCGAGGGTAAGGCCCTGCCCGGAGTGGAGGCGCTTCTCGATGCCTAATCGCACCCTTCTTATCGCTGGTAACTGGAAGATGAACAACGACGTCGCCGAGGCCGCCAAGCTCGCCGACGAGCTGGCTCAGGCTCTGCCCGAGGTTCCGGCTGGCGTCGAGGTGCTCGTCTGCCCTCCGACCATTGACATCACCACGGTTCATGACCGTATTCAGGCTGCCCCCATCGCCCTCGGTGCTCAGAACGTGTACTGGGAGGCCAAGGGTGCCTTCACCGGTGAGTCCTCTTGCGACATGCTCAAGTCCGCTGGCTGCACCTACTGCATCATCGGTCACTCCGAGCGTCGCGACTACTTCCACGAGACCGACGAGGATCAGAACAAGAAGGCCAAGGCCCTCGTTGCCGCCGGTCTTGTTCCCGTCTTCTGCTGCGGCGAGTCCCTCGAGGTCCGCGAGGCTGGCACCTATGTCGAGCACGTCGTGAACCAGGTCAAGGCTGGCCTTGCTGGTCTTGAGATCACCTGCCCCAAGCAGGTCGTCGTCGCCTACGAGCCCATCTGGGCTATCGGCACCGGCAAGACCGCTACCGCCGAGGACGCTCAGGAGGTCTGCGGCGCTATCCGTGAGACCCTCAAGGAGATGTTCGGCGAGGAGCTCGCCGACGGTATCCGCGTCCTGTACGGTGGTTCCGCTAAGCCCGGCAACATTGCCGAGCTCGTCGCCAAGCCTGACGTTGACGGCGCCCTCGTGGGCGGCGCTTCGCTCAAGGCTGCCGACTTCGCCTCTATGGTCGTCAAGGCAGGCGAGTAGGACATATGGCACAGCGTCATCTTCCTGCACTCCTGATCATCATGGATGGCTGCGGCCTTGCTCCGGCTGATGGCGAGAACGCCGTCGCCGCTGCCAAGACGCCCTTCCTTGATAGCCTGTACGAGAAGTATCCTCACACCACGCTCGGTGCTTCGGGCGAGGACGTGGGCCTTCCCGACGGCCAGATGGGCAACTCCGAGGTGGGTCACCTCAACATCGGTGCCGGCCGCATCGTGTTCCAGGAGCTTTCGCGCATCAACAACGCCATCAAGGACGGCTCCATCGCCAAGAACGAGGTCTTCGTCAAGGCTATGGACGACGTCAAGGCCGAAGGCAAGACCCTGCACCTCATGGGCCTTATGAGCCCTGGCGGTGTTCATTCTCACATGAACCACGTCGAGGCTCTGGTCAAGATGGCTGCCCAGCATGGCGTCAAGACCGTTCGCGTCCACGCCTTCATGGATGGCCGCGACGTCGACCCGCAGTCCGGTGCCGGCTACATGAGCGAGTTCTGCGCTTTCCTGGCTAAGATCTCCGAGGAGACCGGTTGCGACGCTCGCGTTGCCACCGTTTCGGGCCGCTATTGGGCCATGGACCGCGACAACCGCTGGGAGCGCATCCAGCGTGCCTACGACGTCATGGTCAACGCGTCCGATGCCGATACCGACCCCGTTGCCGGTATCAAGGCCTACTACGAGAAGGATCCGCGCGGCGACGAGTTCGTCGAGCCCTTCGCTGCCCACAACGAGGGCATTCACGAGGGCGACGCGGCCATCTTCTTCAACTTCCGTCCCGACCGCGCTCGTCAGATGACTCGCGTGTTCACGGACAAGGAGTTCGACGGCTTTGAGCGCGAGCAGATTAAGCTTTCGCACTTTGTGACGATGACCGAGTACGATCCGACGTTTGACGTCGAGGTCGCCTTCCCCAAGACATTCCCCGAGAACGTTCTGGCCGACGTTATCGCCGCCAATGGCCTGAAGCAGCTGCACACCGCCGAGACCGAGAAGTACGCCCATGTGACGTTCTTCCTCAACGGCGGCATCGAGGAGCCCAAGGAGGGCGAGGAGCGCGTGCTCGTCGCTTCCCCCAAGGTTGCTACCTACGATCTGCAGCCCGAGATGAGCGCTCCCGAGGTTACCGAGAAGCTCGTCGCCGCTATTAACGAGGATCGCGCTGATTTCTACATCGTGAACTTCGCGAACTGCGACATGGTTGGTCACACCGGCGTGTTCGACGCCGCCGTTAAGGCCGTCGAGGCTGTTGACGATGCTCTGTCCAAGGTTGTCCCGGCGATTCTCGCCAAGGGCGGCTTTGCGCTGATTACCGCCGACCATGGCAACGCCGATCACATGTTTGACGTTGCTTCCGACGGTTCCAAGCATCCGTTTACGGCTCACACCACCAACCGCGTGCCGTTCATCATCGTTGATGATAAGGCCAAGCTCACCGGTATCGAGGACGGCCGTCTTTCCGATATCGCTCCGACCATGCTCACCATGGCTGGTATTGAGCCTTCCGCCGAGATGACGGGTCGCGTGCTCGCCACCGAGGCCTAATAGAAAACAAATACCGTTTTCTAGTAAGGGGGTTGTCCACAACCGGACGACCCCCTTTTTGGTATTTCTGCCATTTCTACCCCGTCCCTAAATGGCAGGTGGGGGAGTGTTGGAGGTTGTGGTACAGTACTGGAGTTTGAATTGTTCTATTAAGGAGCTTATCTATGGGTCCGTTTCAGATTCTTCTGTTTGTCGTTTGGGCTGTTTCTGCCGTGGCGCTGACGATTCTCGTTCTGATGCATTCCGGTAAGGGCACCGGCGTTTCGGATATGATCGCTAGCTCGCTGTATAACTCCAGCTCTGCCACGGGCGTCATGGAGCAGAACCTCGATCGCCTGACGGTAATTATGGCCGTCGTTTTTGCCGTGTGTGTCGTTCTGTGCATGTTTTTCTTCCCGCAGGGCATCGTCGGCTACTAAGCATCGGCGTATATACGTTTGTAAGGGGTCCCGCATGTGCGGGGCCCTTTTTGTTTACAGACTTGTAACAGAGCCAAAATATCCCCACATACTTCGCCCAACTAAAGAAATTCTCGACCGTTAACCGGAATCAGCGCCAAATTGTGCATAAAATGCGCTACTGTATTGCAAAACGTTGGCCCGCATTGCATAACCAGCCATAACAGCGGACCGCGTTTGAATGGTTCGATTGGGCTGTCTCGACGTTGCCCGGCCGAATTCACTTTGTCCTATCTCATAAGGAGGATGGCATGGCTGATTCTATGTTCCACCAGCCCGTTATGGGTCGTCGCGCCTTTGTTGGCGGCACCCTCGCTGCGAGCTCCATGGCTTTTCTTGCCGCATGCGGCAAGAAGGGCGGCGACGCTTCCGGTTCTGAGTCCGGTTCGACGCTGAACTTCTACATCAACAACCCGGTCTGCATCGACCCCTACAACGTCCAGGAGGATCAGGGCACTCAGGTCGAGTACCAGCTCTTCGACGCTCTGACGGAGTACGATAACGAGAAGGGCGAGATCGTTCCGCTGGCTTGCGAGTCCTTTGAGGCTAACGACGACGCCACCGAGTTCACCTTCAAGATCAAGAAGGCCAAGTTCCATAACGGTGACGACGTTACCTCCAAGTCCTTCAAGCTCGGTTGGGAGCGCCTGGTCAACACCAAGTCGGCCATCGCTGCCGAGTATGGTCCTTCCGAGGTCTCCTATCACCTTTCCATGGTCGAGGGCTATGACGATCTGGTTGCCGGTAAGGCTACCGAGCTGACCGGTGTCACCTGCCCGGATGACGAGACCCTCGTCGTCAAGCTGACTTCTGCCTACGCCGACTTCCCCTTCGTCGCCTCTCACCCGGCTCTGTCCCCGGTTCCCGAGTGCGCCGAGACCGATGTCAAGAGCTTCTATCTTGCCCCGGTCGGCAACGGCCCGTTCATGATGGACGGTAAGTGGGAGGATGGTCAGGAGATCAACCTCAAGAAGTTCGACGATTATTATGGCGACAAGGCCAAGATCGACGCCATCCACTTCCAGGTCATCAAGGACGTGGAGACCGCTTACAAGGAGTTCCAGGCCGGTAACCTTGACATCTGCGACGTTCCCGTTGCTCAGATCGACGCCGCCAAGAAGGACCGCGGCGAGTCCAAGGATGGCTACACCATGAGTGATGGTGCGCGCATGCTGCTCGGTTCCGAGCCTTCCACGTACTATCTGACGTGCAACACCACGGCCGAGCCGTTCAACAACGCTGACCTGCGTAGGGGCATCTCCCTGGCTATCAACCGTGAGGCCATCTGCAAGACCATCTTCAAGGGCACCCGTACCCCCGCTGACGGCATCGTTCCTCCGGGAATCGCCGGCTACAAGGAGGGCGCATGGGAGTTCTGCGCCTACGACGTCGACAAGGCTAACGAGTACCTCGACAAGGTCGCTCCCGCTGGCGCTAACGGCGATCGTGGCATCAATGTGACCCTGTCCTACAACCAGGACGGCGGCCACAAGGAGATCATGGAGTCCATCATCGGCGACCTCGCCAAGGTGGGCGTCACCGCCGTCTCCGATACCCCTGAGTGGTCTGCCCTGCTCGAGCAGTATCAGAACTTCAACTATCAGTTCGGCCGTCTGGGCTGGATCGCCGATTACCCGATCATGGACAACTTCCTGTATCCGCTGTTCCACTCCGACTCCCTGGGTGGCGACAACCGCTCCGGTTACAGCAACCCCGACTTTGACGCCAAGGTTGACGAGGCCCGTGCCACGGTTGACGACGACGAGCGTATCGCCAAGATGCAGGAGGCCGACGCCATGGTCGCCGCCGACTGCCCGGTCATCCCGGTGATGTTCTACACGCACACCATCGCTGGCTCCGATCGCGTCAAGTACCTCTACGTTGATCCGCAGAAGCACGCCGATCTGGGTACCGCTGAGCTCGCCTAAGAGTTTGCAGCTTCCGTGAGGGTCAAGTATTTACGTAGACCTCATGGGAAACATACAGTTCCCCCTAACCTGGGGTAAACTGGCTGATGGTAATTTTGGGATGCCGGTCTGGCGATCGGCATCCCATTTAGGTTAATCCCTAGATAGGGGAGTGGTATGGGTAAGTACATCGTTAAACGTGTGCTTCAGTTCATCCCGGTGTTTTTGGGCGTCACGCTGATTCTGTTCGCCCTCCAGAATATCGTGCCGGGAGATCCGATCAAGCTGATCGGTGGAGACAAGGCTCTGTCCCCCGAGGTAGAGCTTCAGCTTCGCGTACGCTATCACCTGGTCCAGACGGACGAGGACGGTAACGCGATCCTTGACGAGAACGGCGATCCCGTTCAGACGTCGCTTGTAGACCGTTATCTGTATTACATGAACGGTCTGCTTCATGGCGATCTGGGTAATTCGTACCAGCGCAAGCTGCCGGTTACGGAAATCTTTGCCCAGAAGTATCCGTATACGGTCAAACTCGCCGCGTGCGCCATCGTGCTCGAGGCGATCATGGGTATCGGTGCGGGTATCATTTCGGCGGTAAAGCGTTATTCCTTCTGGGATATTTTGGTAACGCTGACCACGTCGATCCTCGTTGCCGTTCCCGCCTTCTGGCTCGGCATGCTGCTGCAGCTGTTCTTCGGCGTCATCCTTAAGGACCTCACCGGCGGCGCATTCTCCATGCCGATTTCGGGTGCCGGCGGTTCCAGCTCTCAGTATCAGGATTGGATGCACTATGTGCTTCCGACCATTACGCTGGCTTCGGTTTCGACCGCTTATGCTGCCCGCATTATGCGTTCGCAGCTGCTTGACGTCATGAACCAAGATTACATCCGTACGGCAAAGGCCAAGGGTCTCTCCAATCGCGCGATCATCATCAAGCATGCGCTTAAGAATGCACTCATCCCCGTCGTTACCTATATTGGTGTCGACTTTGGCGGCATGCTTTCGGGTGCCATCCTGACCGAAACGGTCTTTAACTGGCCCGGTATCGGCTATGAGGTCTATCGCGCCATTAGCATGCGTGACTGGCCCATCGTTATGGGCGGCGTTACGCTCATCGTCGTCGTCGTCATGGTGATCAACCTGCTCGTCGACATTAGCTATGCATTCCTCGACCCGCGCATCCGCCTTGGCGGTCCGTCGGATAAGGCCTAAGGGAGGTACGTCTCATGCAGGAAACTGATTCTCAGTCTCAGGAGCAGGCTACCGCCACCAAGGCCGCATCTGCTCCCGCCAAGTCCCGCACGCTGTGGGGCGACGCTTTTAAGCGTCTTCGCAAGAACAAGCTCGCCGTTATCGGTGTCTGCTGGATCATCGTCGTCGTTTTGGTTGCCCTGACCGCAGATCTGTGGGCTAAGCCCTGGCTCGGTTCGCCGACGGCTTCCGACTCGACCACCATGGCCGAGACGTCGCTGCTGGCTCCGTGTGCCGAGCACCCGTTTGGCACCGACGCCCTTGGCCGCGACATTCTCGTTCGTGTTATCTACGGTGCACGTGTTTCGCTTTCCGTCGGTATTATGGCCACCGCCATCTCCACGGTGATCGGTCTGGTCATGGGCGCCCTTGCCGGTTTCTATGGCGGCATCTGGGATACGATTATCATGCGCTGCGCGGACATCTTCCTGGCGTTCCCGTACGTGCTGTTCGTCGTCGCCATGATCGCCGTTATCGGCCGTGGCCTTCAGAACGTCTTTATCGCCATCGGTATTCTCGGCTGGCCTTCGATTGCGCGCGTCTTTAGATCCGCGATCCTCACGGTCAAAGAGAACGACTATGTTGACGCCGCCCGTGCCATGGGTGCATCCGATGCCCGTATCGTTATGCGCCATATCTTCCCGAACTCCGTTGCTTCCATCGTGGTCTACGCGACCATGAACATCGGCGGCGCTATTCTGACCGAGTCCGCTCTGTCCTTCCTTGGCATGGGCGTTATTCCGCCTACGCCTTCGTGGGGCTCCATGATTCAGGACGGTCAGCAGTATCTTCTGACTGCTCCCTGGATGATGATCATGCCCGGTCTGGCAATTCTCTCGACGGTGCTCGCCTTCACCCTGCTGGGTGACGGTTTGCGCGACGCCCTCGACGTCAAGATGAAGGACGCATAAGGATGAAGAAGAACAAGAACTATGTGGACCTGAAGGACCAGCCGGTTCCCGAGGGCCAGCATCTGCTCGAGGTCGATGACCTTAAGATGTATTTCCACACCGAAGATGGCGTTGTTCGCGCTGTCGACGGTGTCTCCTACACGCTCGATCGTGGCGAGACCCTCGGTGTCGTCGGTGAGTCCGGCTCCGGTAAGTCCGTGACCGCCATGACCATCATGGGTCTTATCTCGATGCCTCCGGGAAAGATTGAGGGCGGCGACGTTCGCTATCGCGGTCGTTCTATCCTCGAGATGACCGAGGAAGAGATGCAGCACATTCGCGGTAACGATATCGCGATGATCTTCCAGGATCCTATGACCTCCTTGAACCCGGTCTATAAGATCGGCAAGCAGGTGGGCGAGGGCCTTCGTCTGCACCGTGGCTACTCCAAGCAGGAGGCGCTCAAGCGCGCCACCGAGCTTTTGGACCTCGTGGGTATCCCCGAGCCCGAGAAGCGCGTCAATGAGTATCCGCACCAGTTCTCCGGCGGTATGCGTCAGCGCGTCATGATCGCTATGGCTCTTGCCTGCGATCCCGATATCCTGATTGCCGACGAGCCCACGACGGCTCTGGATGTTACCATTCAGGCTCAGATTATCGAGCTCATGCAGGAGATGCAGGAGAAGAACGGCAACGCCATTATTATGATTACCCATGACCTGGGCGTCGTCGCCGATATGGCCGATAAGATTATGGTTATGTACGCCGGCCGTCCCGTCGAGTTCGGTACTGCTGAGGAAATCTTCTACGAGAGCCGCCATCCCTACACCTGGGGTCTTATTCGCTCCATCCCGGAGCAGGCCATCGATGAGAAGAAGCCGCTGACGCCGATTCACGGCAACCCGCCTTCGCTCATGAACCTGCCCGAGGGCTGCGTCTTCTCTCCTCGCTGCCCCTATGCGACGGACAAGTGCCGCAAGCAGCGTCCCGAGCGCGTTGTCACCGAGTCCGGCCACTATTCTGCGTGCCATTATTCCGGTGACCCCGAGTTCCTCAAGAACGCCCCTGAGACGTCCCGCACGCGCAAGGATTCCAAGAAGGGAGGCGAGGCGTAAATGACAGACAATAACGAGCGCACTCCGCTGCTGAAGGTCGAGCATCTTTCTAAGGAGTTCCCCGCAGAGTCCGGCATGTTCGCCAAGCGTTTTTCCAAGCGCGTCGTCTCTGCTGTGAATGACATTTCGTTCGAGATTTATCCGGGCGAGACCTTTGGCCTGGTCGGCGAGTCTGGTTGCGGTAAGTCCACCACGGGCCGCACCATCATGCGCCTGACCAAGCCGACGGCAGGTAAGGTGTTCTTCCAGGGCAAAGACGTTGCCGAGATGAGCAAGCATGAGATCAAGGACATGCGTCGTGAGATGCAGTTCATCTTCCAGGACCCCTATGCTTCGCTCAATCCTCGTATGACCATCGGCGAGATCGTCTCCGAGCCCATGACTATTCATGGCGTGGGCACCAAGGAGGAGCGCATTGAGCGTGTCCGTGAGCTGCTGGACGTCGTCGGCCTCAACCCCGAGCACATCAACCGCTATCCGCACGAGTTCTCGGGCGGTCAGCGTCAGCGTGTCGGCATCGCCCGTGCGTTCGCTCTGAAGCCCAAGCTGATCATCTGCGACGAGCCCGTTTCCGCTCTGGATGTTTCCATTCAGGCCCAGGTTCTGAACCTGCTCAAGGAACTTCAGGACAAGTTCGGTACGGCCTATCTCTTCATTGCCCACGACCTGTCCGTCGTGCAGCACATCTCCGATCGCGTTGCCGTTATGTATCTGGGTAAGATGGTCGAGGTTTCGGACTGGAAGACGCTCTATAGCGAGCCTCACCATCCGTACACGCAGTCGCTGCTATCTGCCGTGCCGGTTCCCGATCCGGATATTCAGAAGACCCGCAAGCGCATCATCCTCGCCGGCGATCCGCCGTCGCCGCTGGATCCGCCGACCGGCTGCCGTTTCCACACGCGCTGCCCGATCGCGCAGGGCATCTGCTCCGAGAAGCTTCCTGAGTTTAAGGAAGTTGCCCCGGGCCACTGCTGCGCCTGCCACTTCGCGGAGCCGTTCCCGATCAAGGAATCTCACATCGACCTGTAGTCGGTTGTTTTCGTCCGGGCCCGCCCTGGTGTTACTTTTCAGAACGTCCTCGGACATGCAAGTAACCCCCGCTGCGCACTTTATGCGGCGGGGGTTACTTGCGTCCTGCGGAATGTTCTGAAAAGTAACACCAGGGCGGGCCCTGCGGTAACTCGGCAGGGGGGGAGTGCAATTC
>URUI01000007.1 GCA_900551015.1 uncultured Collinsella sp. | reverse complement strand
CCGCTTGTAGTTGGTGCGGATGCGGAATCCGTCGAAAAGCGTCCAGTTCACCGCAACGCCGGCGTCGAAGGTCTGATCGTAAATGCCGTTTTCGATCACGGCGTCCCCCTCGCGCGGGGTCGTGCGCTCGTTGTCCAGCGCCCCGCTGTAGCCGGCCGTCAGATCGACGCTCGGCAGCATCCCGGCGTTGGCCGCCGTCGCGTCGTTGTCGCTAATGCGCTGCTCGTTGCGTATGATGCGGACGTCGTAATTCTGCTCCAGTCCGAGCTCCAGACACCGCTGCAGGGTCATCGGCTCGCCGCACTCCTGCGCCGCGGCCGCTCCGACAGCCCCCGCGGCCAGAACCGTTAAAATCAGTCGTTTCATTTCGCGTTCTTTTTCGTTTTTCGGATCCGGTCGGTCGATACGTAACTGTAAATCGCCGGCACGATATAAAGGGTCAGCAGCGTCGAAACCACCATGCCGCCCACCACGGCGACACCCATGGCGATACGTCCCTGCGCCCCCTCGCCCGAAGCCATCGTCAGCGGCAGCAGGCCCAGAATGGTCGAAGCGCTGGTCATCAGAATCGGGCGCAGGCGCTGCAGCGAAGCCTGCTCGATGGCCTCCCGCTTGTTCAGCCCCGCATCCTGCTTCTGGTTGGCGAATTCGACGATCAGGATACCGTTCTTGGCGACCAGACCGATCAGCATGATGATGCCGATCTGGCTGAATATGTTCATCGTCTGCCCGTTGGCCGCCATGAACACCAGCGCGCCGGCAATGGCCAGCGGCACGGTGAGCATGATGACCAGCGGGTCCTTGAAACTCTCGAACTGCGCCGCCAGAATCAGATATATCAGCACGATAGCCAGCAGGAAGGCGAATATCAGGCTCGAAGAACTCTCGCGGAACTCCTTCGAATCGCCGGCCAGCGCCGTACGGAAGTCGTCGCCGAGCGTCTGCTCGGCGATACGGTCCATTTCGTCAAGCCCCTGCCCGATGGTCTTCCCCTTCGCCAGTCCGGCCGAAACCGTAGCCGACAGAAAACGGTTGTAGTGATAGAGCTGGGGCGGCGCGACGTTCTCTTCGAGCGTGATGAGGTTGTCGAGCTGGATCATCTCGCCCTTGTCGCTGCGCACATAGATCGACTTCAGGTCGGCGGGCTTGTTGCGCTGCTGGCGGTTGATCTCGGCCAGGATTTCGTATTGCTTGCCGTTCATGTAGAAGTAGCCGAGACGCTGGCCGCTCAAAGTCGCGAGATCCGTGCGGCTCATCGCGCCGCGGTCGAGCGCGAGATCGAGCGTGCGCCCGTCAAGCTGCTGATTCCCACCGGCACGCTCATCTTGCCGGCGTTGCTTCTGTCCATATTGGGCCCGCTGCTGGGAGCAGGCGGGATGATGTAGGGAGGAATACATGAACACGATGACTGACGCTGCTGGCAAGGTCCAGGGCTGGGCGTTTTGCCGGGCGGCACATGTTCGTCAGCGCGCCAAGGAACTATTGCAGGAGGAGAGTGCACAGGGTACCACCGAGTATGCCATCTTGGTCGGCGTGCTCGTGGTGATCGCGATTATCGCCATCGTCGCATTTAAGGGCAAGGTCCAAGATCTATGGAACGCTATCAGCGAGGGCATCAACAGCCTGTAGAGGGCGAGCGTCCCATCGGGGTGCTGCTGGTGTTTGCTTGCCTGACCGTGGCGATAGCGGCGGTGCTTTGGGGGCTTAACGTCGCGCGGCAGCAGCGTCCTGGGACCGCCTCCGATTTGGGCTCAGATTCGGCGGTGGCGTCTCAAGAAGATGAGATGCGAGATGCGGACGATTCGGATGTCGCTATCACGGCGCAAACCTTTCTGCGGACGCTCGACAAGCGGTCTGGCACTGCGACGGATTCGCCTGAGGGCAACGCGATTGCGGTCCGGCTTGCATGGTCCGAGGACCGACCGATGACCGAAGCGGCGGAGGATATGCTGCGTGCCTATCGCGAGGTACCCACGGCACAACTTGCTCTGAGCGGCTATCTCGACATCAAGGGAAACGTGTGGGGCGCTATCGTGCGTGACGGACGCGGCTGGGTCGATATGGTGACGGTTGCCGCGGATACTGGCGATGCTTCGTGTCGTCTGCGCGCCGTGCGCCTGGTCCCGCAAACAATAAGCTCAAAGGAGGGATCGTGAAATGCATGGCGTTCTGCGTGAAGAGGTTGCCCAAGCGACTGTGGAATACGCCATCGTCACGGTGGCGCTGTTATCGATCGTGCTGGCGATCGCGGGGCTTTGGCGCGCTGGCACCGATGGGCGCTTGGCGGCGCTGGTTGAGCGGGCGGCATCCCATGGCGTTGCCTCGACATCGGTTATCGACGCCGCTGCGGGCGCTAAGGACATCGCGTTGTATTGATATCGCGCGTGAGGACCGGGCGCAGTCAACGGTCGAGGCCGCTTTTTTGCTGCCGACGTTTCTGACGCTCATCCTTCTCGCACTGCAACCGGTGTGCCTGCTCTATACGCGCGCGGTCATGGAGTCTGCCGCCGCCGAGACCGCGCGGCTCATGACCACGACGACGGCGGAGGACGACGATCTTAAGGAGTTTACCCGCCGCCGGCTTGCCGCAGTGCCCAACGTTTCGATCTTTCATGCCGGCGGGCCGTTGTCGTGGGATATCGAGCTTGGCCGGGCAGATGCGGGTAGCGTCTCGTCCGTGTCCGTTTCCGGCGAGGTCAAGCCGTTGCCTGTGATCGGTGCGTTTGCGCAGGCTATGGGTGGTACCGCCGAGGGCGGCTACGTTGAGCTCAAAGTCGATGTCTCGTATCAATCGCGTCCCGAATGGCTGGAGGGAGACTATGATTCGTGGATTGCTACATGGGATTAAGCGTTTCTGGTCTAGACGCGTTTTGACGTGCCGTCCGAGCTGCCATCGCAAGCGAGGCGGCTTTATGGGTCGAGCCGGTGTCGATCTGTTTATCGAAGACGGTGCCTACACCACGCTCTCCTCTGCGGTGGTCATCTTGGTGGTGCTCACGCTGCTGTTTTCGTCGACGGCGGCGATATGGAGCATGTCGCGTGCCGGGGATACCCAGGTGGCGGCCGATAGCGGCGCGCTGGCGGGTGCCAACGTAGTGTCGTCCTATCACACGGCTGCCACGGTGGTTGATGCGAGCATCTTGAGTCTGGGGCTGGCGGGGTTTGCCACGATCGGGACGGGCCTGGTCGCCATCCTCATCCCGGGTGCCGAACCAGTTGCCGGCAATATGGTCGACACCGGGATTGAGATCATTAAAACGCGCAACAAGTTTGCAAAAAGCGCATCGGAAGGCTTACAGAAAATCGAGACGGCTCTGCCGTATCTGATCGCCGCGCGTGCCACGCAGGCGGTGTCGGCGCAGGATACCGATAGTGTGACCTATACCGGTACGGCGCTTGCCGTGCCCAGGACATCCGAGTCTGATTTTGTTGCGCTCGAGGGTTCCGAGATCTCGACCGATGCCATTAAAGATGCGTCAGATGATTTAGAGCTCGCAGCCAAAAAGTTGAAGGAGGCTTCTGAGGATACGGCGAAAGCAAAAGAGCGCGCCTGGCTTGCGGACTGCGGCGGGTCGGACAAGGGCACGATTGGTGGCCGTTCGTGCATGTGGGAGCGCGCGAAGAAGCTGGCGTCGCTGCCGGGCGAGCTCAACCCACATTACGCATCGAGCGTCACGTGGGAGCCCCAGGTGGCGCTTGACCGAGCGAGAACATATTACCGTCAGCGCCTTGCTAACGAAAAGCCGCTTGGAAGCGGTGTCGAGATGCAGGCGGAGTCTGCCGCTCGAAAGGCGTTCTATCGGTATGCCGGTGAAGAGCTCGGGCGAGCCTCCATCGTGGACGACGGCACGAGCGTCGTCGCGGACCTGCCGCTGCTGCCGCGCAACGCGGACGAGGCCAGGGCGAGCGATCTTTATACCGATGCCGCGTGGCCGACGAGCAGCAATGACGGCAAGACGTACATCCATTATGGAACTGGCTGCCCAAACTATAAAAAGGGAGCGCCGGGAGGACTGTCATCGGTTGCTGACTTTGACGGGAGAGAAGCATGCGACCGCTGCCATTTTGGAGTCAAGACACTGGGTGCCGTCGCCGCTCCTTCTACATCGATCGAAAACGGCTTCGAGTATCACTTTGACAAGTTCAAAGACGCCCTGGAAGGCTACGTCGAATGCCGCAACAAAGAGCTCGAGCTCGAACGTCAGACCGAAGACGAGACCGACCGTGCGAGCAATGCGTTTGACCAGGCCATCAAAGCGCTTTCGGGCGAGCGTCCACGTATCGCTCCGCCCGGTCGCAACGGCGTGGTTGCCTTTGCGGTTTCGGGTGCCATCTCGAGCCCCGATGAGCTCAACTCTTCGTTTAACACGGCAGTCAGGCTTGGCGATCGCGGTGCCATCTCTGCCGCGGTGCTGGCGCCCGATGAGGCGACGGCGCAAAACAACGTGCTTTCGCGATTTTTCTCGACATTGAAGGAACGCTCGGGTGGCGTTGCCGGCGTACTCGACGGCGTCATGGATGTCTGGGGACGGCTGCTTGTGGGATACGGAGACATCCAAGGTTCGGCCGACGAACTTATGGACGAGATGATTAAAGGCCTAGGAGGGGGCAGCGGCGCGTTGGGCTCCATCGCATCGTGGCTCGGCGATACCGTTTCGGCGTCCGTGGCGGCGCTGGGTTTGGAACCGTGCGACTTGCGCCTGCGAAAGCCGGTGCTGACTGATTCCGCCAACGTCATTAAGAGCCCGGGGTCTGACATTGCTGGTCTCTCTCAAGCGCAAGACAAACTGCGAAGTATTCCGTTGGGCGTGACCGATCCCAAGGCGCTTTGCGAGGCGTTGGAATATCAAGTCGAACGCACCATCAGCGGTACGGTGTTCACGCTTGCGGAGATTCCTCTGCCCGGCGGCGGCTCCATCCCGCTCACCGTCGATGTCGCCACGCTGGTTGGCGCTCTGGGCGGTGGGTCGTAATGAGTATCCGCATGCGTCTGCGCGAGGAGCGCGCCCAAGCGACGGTGGAGATAACAGTGGTTACGCCCGTTTTGCTGGTGCTGGCACTCATCGTATACAACGTCATGATCTATGCCAGCGCTGTCGCGCGCTTCGACCGCGTGGTGCCCGACATCGTGTTGGCGCACGCCGTGGCGCCGAGCGGGGAGGGCGACGAAAGCTCTGTCGATGCCTCGGCGACGGTCCGGACTCAAATTCTGAATGCCATGGAAGGCTATGACTTGCAGATCGAAGTGTCGAGCGAGCAAGGCGCGGAGGCATCGGATGGTGGCCTGCTCTCCCTATCCGGTACGTTTAGGACCTACACCTGCACCATGCACTATGAGCCGTGGCCGACTTCTCTCAGCATCGCTGGCGTTCCGCTGGGGGCGCCGACAACGTTGTCGCACGAGCGCGCGGTGACGGTCGATCCATGGCGTCCGGGGGTGGTCATGTGACCGCGGTCTCGTCCTACATCGCCTACGCGCGGGCACTCAATAGGCTGGGCTGGACGCCGGCCGAGTTTGCGGTGGCGGAGTCGTTTGCCGTGCGCCTGCGCGGCATGCTGGGACGGTGTCCGGTTGCCGCCAACGGTCTGCCGCTCGTCATGGCATTTCCACGCTGCTCTTCGGTCCATACGTGTTTTATGGCCTATCCCATCGATATCGCCTTTATCGATGCACGTGGCTATGTCCTCGTATGCTACGAAAACGTACGTCCCTGGCGTATGTGCTCCTGCCCCGGCGCCTGGGCCGTACTAGAGCGTCCTTCAATCATTGTTTCGACCCCTGCTCTCCAACGCGTGCCGGCTTAAGAATTGGCGACAGCGGACTTTCGTCATACGAAATTGGGTAAGATGGAGGAGAAGATGCATGGATGTTGAGATCCATCCCAACGCTAAAAAGCACCTGACGGAAAAGCAGGTGCTTGGCGCTTGGCTTGCGGTTACTGAGTGCATTCGTCGCGAGCCGAAGGACGAGCCGCCGAGATGGCTTGCGATTGGATGGCTCCCAGACGGACGAAGCGTGGAGCTTGTCGCGGTCGAGCTTGTCCGTGGGGGCTTATCATTCATGCCTTGTCTCCAGTCCAGAAGAAATTTTGGCAGGAGATTGAACGGGCTCGGCAAAGGGGTCGATGATGGGCAAGACGTATACGGCCGCTAATGGTCAGGTTGTAACGGATGAAATGATTGACGCGTGGTGCGAGTCGTACGAGCGCGGAGAGTTTCCGGATGGCGAACACACCGTTGGTGGGATCGTGCATGGACGGCCCCCACTCTCGGGTGAGGGGACGGCAACGCTGTCGGTCAAGATTCCTCTGGGAATGAAGGAGGCCATTCGTCGACGGGCGGCTGCCGAGGGGATGACGCCAAGTGAGTTTGCCCGTGCGGCTCTGAGCGAAAAACTTCTTGCTGCCGGCTGATGCCTCTGACGTGCCGATTTAAAGAACCGAGGCTGTGCTCAAAAACTTTTTTGAAATTCTCGGTTGACCGGAACGCGTCCTTGGTTATACTAATCAAGCCTTGAAACAAGGCACACCTCAAATGGCTGGGTAGCTCAGTTGGTAGAGCAGAGGACTGAAAATCCTCGTGTCAGGGGTTCGATTCCCTTCCCCGCCACCTTGAATTGACTAGGACCTCTGCAAAGGGGTCCTTTTCTTTTATGTAGGGTTCTGCGGAAACTGCGTCCCAGAATAAGGGCTCAGAACGGGACACACTTTCCGGTGCCTGCCTCCGGCGCGCGTACACACCTCGTCGCACCATTCCGAGTCCGTCTGCTCCCAGACATTCCTCCCACTTTCGCGTCACTTTGCAGACCGTTCGGTCGCCTGTCCGCACACGCGGGTATACTCAAAACGATACTTATCCTACGCAATACGATGCGGGTTCGACCTGCATGATCCGAAGGAGGCAGTGATGGAGAGGATACTCGGCGTTAATCTCTCTGGCTGGTTTATTCCCGAGCCTTGGGTGACCCCGTCGCTGTACGCGGCGACCGGTGCATCCAACGCGGCTGAGCTACAGGAGGCCATGGGTACCGCCGCCTATAACGAGCGCATGCGCCGCCATTACGAGACGTTTGTGAGCGAGGACGATTTTCGCCGCATGGCGCAGATCGGTCTCAATGCCGTGCGTCTGCCGGTGCCCTGGTATGCCTTTGGCTCACAGGAGTCCGATGCCTCCTACATATCGGTTGTCGATTACATCGACCGCGCAATTGAGTGGGCTGCCAAGTACGACATCCGCGTGCTGCTCGATCTGGCAACCGTGCCCGGTGGCCAGGGCGATTCCAACGATTCGCCCACCACGCCGGAGGTTGTTGCCGAGTGGCATTCGTCCACCAACGGCCGTCATGTCGCACTCGACGTGCTCGAGCGCTTGGCCGATCGCTATGGCGAGGCCGAGAGCCTGCTGGGCATTGAGCTGCTGGACACGCCGCAGATGAGCGTTCGCAAGAGCCTCTTCACCATGACGGATGGCATTCCTGCTCACTACCTGCGCAATTTCTATCGCGATGCCTACGAGCTCGTCCGTTCGTATATGCCCGAGGATAAGATCGTCGTCTTCTCGTCGTCGGGGCATCCCAGCGAGTGGAAGCATTTTATGCGCGGCGCCAAGTACAAGAACGTCTACATGGACCTTCACCTGTACCATTACCGCGACGAGTATGCGCTCGACATCACGAGCCCTCGCGGGCTGACGACGGCGATTTCGCGTAACAAGCGCGAGCTTAAAGAAGCGATTTCGACTGGGTTCCCCGTGCTGGTGGGCGAATGGTCGGGCGCGGCGATCTTTGCCAACTCGTCGGTTACGCCCGAGGGCCGCAATGCCTACGAGCGCGTGTTTATCGCCAACCAGCTGGCTTCGTTTGCGCCGGCTGCCGGTTGGTTCTTCCAAACGTGGAAGACCGAGAAGCGCATTGCAGCATGGGACGCCCGCGCGGCGCTCGGTACGCTCGAGCGCGGCATGATTGAATAGGTTGATATGACGCAAAACAGCGCCCATACGGGCAAACTCTATGTGGTCGGCACGCCCATCGGCAACCTGGGTGACCTGTCCCCGCGCGTTGGCGAGGCCTTTGCCGCTGCCGATGTCATCTGCTGCGAAGACACGCGTGTGACGTCAAAGCTGCTGATGCACCTGGGCATTTCCAAGCCGCTTGTCCGTTGCGACGAGAATGTGATCGCTAGCCGCGCTGCCGGCCTGGTCGACCGTCTGCTGGCGGGGGAGACCCTCGCCTTTGCCTCGGACGCCGGCATGCCGAGCGTGTCCGATCCCGGCCAGGCGCTGATCGAGGCGGCGCGTGAGGCCGATGTGCCCGTCGAAGTTATTCCTGGGCCCTCTGCTTGCGTCACGGCGCTTGTTTCGTCCGGCATTCCCTGCGAGCATTTTTTCTTCGAGGGCTTTTTGGGCCGAAAGCACGGCGACCGTGTGCGCCGTTTGCAGCGCCTTGCCGTGGTGCCCGGCGCACTCATCTTCTACGAGTCTCCACATCGCATCGTGGCGACGCTCGAGGCCGTGGCGGAGGTCTTTCCCCAGCGTGAGGTTGCCGTCTGCCGCGAACTCACCAAGCTGCACGAGGAGGTCTTGCGCGGGCCCGCTGACCAGCTTGCCGAGGAGCTGCGTGCTCGCGGCGAGGTAAAGGGCGAGATTGCGCTGGTCATCGCGCCACCGAGCGAGGATGAGGAGGCCGGTATCGTGCCGGTCGGCGCCACGGCAGCGGATCCCGACGAGGCCCTGCGCGAGGATATCCGCGCCGCGCTCGAGGAGGGGGAGCCCGCGTCTGCGGTGGCCAAGCGCCTGTCTCAGAAGTATTCGCGCCGCAAGCGCGATGTCTATGCCATGGTGCTCGATATGCAATAGATGGAGGATATCCAGCCCTTGCGCTAGAATCATCCCCTGTATGCAACGTTTTTCTGGAGGACAAACCCCATGGATCAAAGCAAGCCTTCGTTCTTTATCACGACGCCCATCTACTACGTCAACGCCGATCCGCACCTGGGCACGGCTTATTCCACCATCATCGCCGACGTTCAGGCTCGCTATCGCCGCTCCGCCGGCTATAACGTCAAGTTCCTGACCGGCATGGACGAGCACGGCGAGAAGGTCGCCGAGGCCGCAGCCAAGCATGGTATGACGCCGCAGGAGTGGACCGACAGCCAGGCCCCGCACTTCAAGGAGCTTTGGAGCAAGCTCGAGATTTCCAACGACGACTTCATCCGCACCACCGAGCCGCGCCAGCATCATGCCGTGCAGTACCTGTGGGAGCGCATGAAGGAGTCCGGTTACCTGTATAAGGGCAGCTACGACGGCTGGTATTGCGTGCCTGACGAGACCTACTTCACCGATACGCAGGTCCAGAAGGGCGACGAGGAGTACGGCAGCGTCGGCCAGCACCTGTGCCCCGACTGCCACCGTCCGCTTGAGCGCGTGCAGGAGGAGTCCTACTTCTTTAAGCTTTCCGCCTTCCAGGACAAGCTGCTCAAGCTCTATGACGAGCATCCCGACTTTGTCGAGCCTGCGTTCCGCATGAACGAGGTGCGCAGCTTTGTCGAGGGCGGCCTTAACGACCTTTCCGTGAGCCGCACGAGCTTTGACTGGGGCATTCAGGTCCCGTTTGACGAGGGCCACGTGACCTACGTGTGGTTCGATGCGCTGCTCAACTATATGACGGCCGTCGGCTACGGTGTCGATACCGACGAGGCGCGTGCCGAGCTGGCCTATCGCTGGCCCGCGCAGTTCCACATCGTGGGTAAGGACATCATTCGCTTCCACTGCGTCATTTGGCCCGCCATGCTCATGGCCATCGGCGAGGCCCTGCCCGAGCACGTTTTTGCCCACGGCTTCCTGACCGTGCGCAATGCCGAGACCGGCAAGGCCGAGAAGATGTCCAAGAGCCGCGGCAACGCTATCGCTCCGCAGGACGTTATCGACATGCTGGGCGTCGAGGGCTATCGCTACTACTTTATGACCGACGTCGTCCCCGGCACCGACGGCGCCATCAGCTTCGATCGCATGGAGCAGGTCTACAACGCCGACCTGGCCAACAGCTGGGGCAACCTCATCTCGCGTTCGCTCAACATGAGCGGCAAGTACTTTGACGGCTGCGCACCCGCCAAGCCCGCATCGTTCGATGCGTTCGACAACCCGCTGGCAAAGATCGCCGACGGCCTGGTCGAGCGCTACATGGCCAAGATGGACGTGCTCGATTACGGCGGAGCCAAGGACGAGGTCATGGAGCTCATCCACGCCGCCAACCACTACATCGAGGACTCCGAGCCTTGGGCACTTGCCAAGGACGAGGCCAAGGCTGACGAGCTGGCGTTTGTGATCTACAACCTGCTCGAGGCCATCCGCATTGCCGCTCACCTGCTGATGCCGCTCATGCCTCAGACCTCTGCCGAGGCCCTGCGCCGCCTGTCCTGTGAGGGCGAGGCCGCGAGCGACGACCTCAAGGGCATTTGCACTTGGGGCCTGCTTGCCGGCGGTCAGCCCGTCGAGAAGGGCGATCCGCTGTTCCCGCGTCTGGCGTAGAGACCGCGCGAGCGCCATATCGGCAATTTGCTGTTTAGCTGTAAGGGCATGGCCGCCACGGTCCATGCCCTTTTGTTTCAAGACGCCGCCATCATGCTAAGGAGGCAACCATGACAACTTCGCCTTTGGCAAACCCCACGGCCACCAGGGAGCTGCTGGAGGAGTTTGGCCTTGCGACCAAGCATCGCCTGGGCCAGAACTTTCTAATCGACAATCATGTGATCGAACGTATCTGCGAGCTTGCCGAGCTTGCAGGTGACGAGCGCGTACTCGAGGTGGGTCCAGGTTGCGGTACGTTGACACTTGCGTTGCTGCAGGAAGCGGCGTGCGTTACGTCCATTGAGGCCGATTCCGAGCTTGAGCCGGTGCTCGATGCCCACGCCGCCGACTATGCCAACTTCCGCTTTATCATGGGCGACGCGCTTAAGGTGGGCCCGGAGCAGATTGAGCAGGCTGCGGGCGGTGAGCCGACGGTATTTGTCGCGAACTTGCCCTATAACGTGGCGGCGACGATCATTTTGCAATTTTTCCAGACGATGCCGGCGCTCAAGCGCGCCGTCGTCATGGTGCAAAAGGAGGTTGCCGATCGCATTGCCGCAGTGCCGGGCAACAAGACCTATGGCGGCTATACGGCAAAGCTTGGCCTGTATGCGCAGGTAACGGGTCGCTTTGAGGTGCCGCCGCGTTGCTTTATGCCGGCGCCACACGTGGACTCGGCCGTCGTGCGTATCGACCGTGTTGACGGTGTGGTGCCCGAAGGACTCGATCGCGAATTTGTAGCCCGCGTGATTGATGCTGCATTTGCTCAGCGTCGCAAGACCATCCGCAATTCCATGAGCGCCAACGGCTTTGCCAAGGACGTGCTCGATGCCGCCTTTGAGGCTTGCGGTATCGCACCCACCACGCGCGCCGAGACGCTCGGCGTCGCCGACTTTGTGTGCCTGGCTCGGGAGCTAATCCATGATGCCTAATGCCGAACGCGTGACGTTTACCAAGAAAAAGAAGACGGTTGCTTGTCCCGTGCCCTTGGCACCGCTTGCTGACACGCATGCGCATCTGCTTTCGTTTTGGGGCAAAGAAGTGCCCGAGACACTCGTGCGCGCCAAAGCCGCGGGCATCGACCTGTTGGTGACGGTCTTCGATCCCATTGCCGATAAGCGCAGCGTGACGGACTATAGCGACTGGCTGACGCGCGAGATTCTGCCGATGCAGGATATCCCGCAGATCAAGTATCTTGCCGGCGTGCATCCGTATGGCGCGCCGGACTATACCGACGACGTTCACGCACAGGTCGTTGCCGCACTCGATGACCCCTTATGCGCCGGTATTGGCGAAATCGGCCTGGACTACCACATGGACTATGATGACGATATCGCGCCGGCACCTCATAACGTGCAGATTGACTGCATGGCGCGCCAGCTCGAGCTTGCCGTGTGCCGTAACGTGCCGGTGGAGTTGCACCTGCGGCACGAGGACTCGGATGGGGAGCGCACCTCGCATATGGATGCGTACAACGTGCTTCGTGAGGTGGGCGTGCCCCAGGCCGGTTGTGTGCTGCACTGCTTTGGCGAGGACCGCGCCACGATGGAGCGCTTTGTGGAGCTGGGCTGCTATATCGCCTATGGTGGTGCGGCTACCTTTAAGCGCAACGACGACGTGCGCGAGGCATTTGCGGCAACCCCACTCGATCGAATTTTGTTCGAGACGGATTGCCCGTATATGGCTCCGGAGCCCATCCGCGGTCTTGAATGCGAGCCCGCAATGATCTCCATTACGGCAAACGCGCTGGTTAACGACCGTGTCGATCGCACTGGTGAGGATGCCGAAACAATCGCGCAAGCCGCTTTGGAAAATGCCTGCAAACTTTTTCAAAAATAGTTCTTGCGTTCGCGATGGCGCTCCGTTATTCTAATTCCTGCACGCGGGCGTGGCGGAATTGGCAGACGCGTACGGTTCAGGTCCGTATGGGGGCAACCCCATGAAGGTTCAAGTCCTTTCGCCCGCACCATTGATTGAAAGAGCTCCCAGCAATGGGAGCTTTTTTGTTACGGGCCCATCGCAGGGACTTGAACCTGTGAAGGAGCGAGCGTCAAGAAAACGCGGAGCGTTTTTAGCGAGCTGGCGAGTCCGCCGGCAGGCGGGCGAAGCCGGTGCGGATCCGCGCAGCGGATAGGCGGACGTCCTTTCGCCCGCACCATGGATTGAAAGAGCTCCCAGCAATGGGAGCTCTTTTTGTTATGCACGATCTCCTTGGACGGGTATCCTAGTACCAACGTGTGCCTATCAGAGGAGAGACCATGCTGTTTTCCGGTATCATCGCCGCCCTTACCAGCCTTTTGATTCCCATCATCATCCTGTTGCTGCTGCTCCCCAACGCCTGTTATGTCGTTGAGCAGCAGCACGCCGTAATCATCGAGCGCTTGGGTAAGTTCAACCGTATCGTCAACGCGGGCTTCCACGTGAAGGTGCCCGTGATCGACCGCAAGGCCGCCGCGGTGAGCCTGCGCACCATGAAAAACGGTTTTGGCATCGACGTTAAGACCCAGGACAACGTGACCATCGGTCTTGAGGTCTCCGCTCAGTACCACGTGAGCTACGACATGGGCGCCGGCCCGGCAGATTCGGGCATCTACAAGAGCTACTACATGCTGCAGGAGCCCGTCGACCAGATGCGCGACTTCATCACCGACGCCCTGCGCTCCTCCATCCCCGTCTACACACTCGATGAGGTCTTTGCCAAGAAGGATGACATCGCCAAGGATGTCAACGCTACCGTTTCCGAGCAGATGGCCGCCTACGGCTTCACCCTCGTGTCGACGCTCATCACCAAAATCGCACTGCCGACCGAGGTTGAGAACTCCATGAACGACATCAACGCTGCCCAGCGCAAGCGCGCTGCCGCGCAGGAGCTCGCCGAGGCCGACCGCATCAAGCGCGTCACCGAGGCGACCGCCGAGGCCGAGGCTATGGAAAAGGCGGGCGAGGGCATCGCCAACCAGCGCAAGGCCATCGCGCTGGGTATCAAAGATTCGCTCGAGATCATCCAGGAGACGGGTGTCGGCAATGACGAGGCCAACCAACTGTTCATGTTTACGCAGTGGTCCGAGATGATGACGGAGTTCGCTCGCACGGGTAAAACCTCGACGGTCGTGCTGCCGAGCGACTTTTCGCAGTCGGCCTCGATGTTCGAGCAGATGCTGGCCGCCGGCAAAGTTCAAAACGATTCGAAGGAGTAGACGCGCGTGAAATACACCGTCGTTTGCGTCGGTAAGCTCAAGGAGCGCTTTTGGAAGGACGCGTGCGCTGAGTACACCAAGCGCCTAGGTGCCTATGCCAAGGTGGATATCCGCGAGGTGGCCGATATCGACCCGGCTAAGGCGGGCGGCGTGGATGCCGCGCGCGACAAGGAGGGGGCGGCGATTCTTGCCGCCTTGCCATCTCGAGCGCATGTGATCCTGCTGGCTATCGAGGGCAAGGAGCGCTCGAGCGAGGAGTTTTCGGCGAGGCTCGACGATCTTATGCTGCGAGGCGGCAGCGACATTGCCTTTGTAATCGGCGGTTCGGACGGCGTGAGCGATGACGTGCGCGCACGAGCCGACGAGATGCTCAGCTTTGGACGCATTACCTTGCCGCATAACCTGGCGCGTGTGGTGCTGCTAGAGCAGATTTACCGTGCCTGTAAGATCAGTCGTGGCGAGCCGTATCACAAATAGGTCGGCAATACGAAACAATGGCGTGGGACAATACCTTTCGTTTTGAGGAATGTGTCTGAAAGGACTATGCGATATGAAGATTGGATTTGTCGGTTTTGGCAATATGGCGAGCGCTATGGCCGATGGCTGGATCGCTGCCGGTGTAGCTGCGAGCGACATGTGCGCCTGCGCGGGTCGCTACGACGCACTGGTTGAGCGCTGCGAGGCGCGCGGCATGGTCGCCTGCCACGATGCCGCCGAGGTTGTCGCCGCATCCGATATCGTGGTCGCTGCGGTCAAACCGTACATGATCGAGAAGGTATTCGCCCCGCTCAAGGATGCTTTTGCCAAAAAGGTCGTTCTGTCGGTTGCCTGGACCTGGGACAGTGCCAAGTGGGAGCAGGTCCTGCCGGGCGTCGCGCATATCTCGACGGTGCCCAACACGCCGGTTTCGGTGGGCGAGGGCGTCATCGCCTGCGAGAAGGCTTCGACGCTTAACGACGAGCAGCGTGCTGTGGTGCTCGACCTGCTCGGTAAGCTTGGCGCTGTCGTCGAGCTCGACACAAGCCTGCTGTTTGTGGGCGGCACGGTGGGTGGTTGCGCTCCGGCGTTTGTCGCCATGGCAATCGAGGCCCTGGGCGATGCGGCGGTCAAGCACGGTATCCCGCGTGCGGATGCTTATCGCATTGTGAGCCAGATGGTGCTGGGTACGGCAAAGCTGCAGCTTGCAACTGGCCAGCATCCTGCGGCGATGAAGGATGCCGTATGCTCGCCCGGTGGTGCCACCATCAAGGGCGTCGTTGCGCTCGAGGACGCCGGCATGCGCAGCGCCCTGGTCAAGGCAATCGACGCAACCCTCCAGTAAAACCGACCAAAAACGGGACAGGTTTATGTTGGCAGGTATTTCCTGCGGTTTTGTCCTTTTAGCGAAAAGTGCCCCGCAACTGGCTCAATTCCAGTTGCGGGGCACTTGCGTTTGCCCAGATAAAACCGACCAAAATAAACCTGTCCCTTTTTGGCAGGTTAGTCCCAGAAGCTGTCTTCTTCGTCCTCGGACTTGGGGCCGCGGTCGACATACATCTTATGGGTGCGCTTCTCCATTACAAAGGCAATAATCGCAAACAGCAGGATGCCGCCGGCGAAAAGGATGGCAAAACCGGTGCGGGTGCCAAACAAAAAGGAAAAAACTGCGTCCATTGGGTGCCTTCTTGCGTAGTTGAGTTGGGTCGTAAACGCTCATAAGTATATACTTGCCCATACATGTACAAGGTTGCAACCTAAATGGAATGTATATCGCCGGAGGATCTAATGCTTGATATCAAGTTTGTTCGCGAGAACCCCGATGCCATCGATGTCGCCATGGCTAACCGCCAGACGTCTTGGGATCGCGAGAAGTTCTTTGAGCTCGACGACGAGCGTCGTGCCGTCATCACCGAGGTCGAGGAACTTCAAGCCACGCGCAATGCCGAGTCCAAGAAGATCGGCGCCCTGATGAAGGAGGGCAAGAAGGACGAGGCTGAGGCCGCCAAAGAGGCCGTGCGCGCCGTCAACGAGAAAATTGACGGTCTGGCCGATCGCCGCACCGCCCTCGAGCAGGAGCAGTACGACTTCATGGCTCACCTGCCCAACATTCCTTGCGAGGCCACGCCGTACGGCAAGGACGAGGACGAGAACATCGAACGCCGTCGTTGGGGCACCCCGCGCGAGTTCGACTTCGACTTTAAGCCGCACTGGGATCTGGGCACCGACCTCGATATCCTTGACTTCGAGCGCGGCAACAAGCTCTCCGGCAGCCGCTTCACCGTTCTCGGTGGCGCCGGCGCCCGTCTTGAGCGCGCCCTCATCAACTTCTTCCTCGATACGCACACCAGCCGTGGTTTTAAGGAGTGGTGGCCGCCCATCGTCGTCAAGCGTCAGACCATGTTCGGCACGGGCCAGCTGCCCAAGTTCGAGGACGACGCCTATCACGTCTCGGGCGACAACTTCCTGATCCCCACCGCCGAGGTCGTGCTCACCAACCTGCACGCCGGTGAGGTCCTCGACGCCGATACCCTGCCGCGCCGCTACACCGCCTTCACCCCCTGCTTCCGCGAGGAGGCCGGCTCCGCTGGTCGCGATACCCGCGGCATCATTCGCCAGCACGAGTTCGACAAGGTCGAGATGGTCAAGTTTGCCAAGCCGGAGGAGTCCGACAAGGAGCTCGAGAGCATGACCGCCGAGGCCGAGTTCCTGCTGCAGCAGCTGGGTCTTCCGTATCGCGTGATTAGCCTGTGCACCGGCGACCTGGGCTTCTCTGCCCGTCAGACCTACGACGTCGAGGTCTGGCTGCCGAGCTACAACGCCTACAAGGAGATCAGCTCCTGCTCCAACTGCGGTGACTTCCAGGCCCGTCGCGCCAACATCAAGTATCGCGACCCCGAGAACTTCAAGGGTTCGCGCTATCTGCACACCCTCAACGGTTCCGGTCTGCCGGCTGGCCGTACCATGGCAGCCATTCTGGAGAACTACCAGAACGCTGACGGCACCATCACGATCCCCGAGGTTCTGCGTCCCTACATGGGCGGCCTCGAGAAGATCGAGCCGGTCGCGTAGATTGGCTGCATAAGCGATTTGCTAGGGCACTCCTTTTTGGGGTGCCCTTTTTGTGTGCGGCCATACCATGCTGTGCGGACAGCTCAATAGAAAACACACGAACAACTGTTCTGTATACAGCCATCTACCTGCTATGCTTTTGCTAAATAAGAGCGAGAGAAAGGGGACGCGATGGAGCTGTTTGATGATCGGGTGGTTTTGTTTGAGAGCGACGAGGGCGGGGAGTACCTGCTTGTGACGTGTGAGCCGTCTGGCATGGGTGGCCTGGTGGTTCGACAGACGAGCGAGGGTCCGTTGACCCAATGGTGCTACGAGGAGTCGCCGCATGTGGTTGAGACGTTTGTGGCGCACGAGGGGCTTGTGGCCCTGGAGCATTTCTATGGGGCCCGGACATCTAACCAGGTTGCTCGCATGTTGAGTATCTCGTTTGCCGATTATGATTGTGCCCAGCGGGTGAGATCGCTCCTCAGGGAACTTGATGCTAAGTTTGACGTGATCGAAAAGCCAATCGATCGTACGGGGAACGACGGTATATGCGGAGCAGCATGACAAAACTGCGTTCCAAAAAAAGTTTGAGATTGTGCTTGACTCCAATAAGCTAAAGTGGTTTTATATGTTTTGCGCTGCGGCGTTACCTCAGCTGGATAGAGGGTCTGACTACGAATCAGAACGTCATAGGTTCGAATCCTATACGCCGCACCATTTGAGATTAAAGCTCCCGGCAACGGGGGCTTTTCTTTTACGCCAGCTTGAGTGCTTTCGTCCAAAGGGACGATTTCCTGTCGACTCGTGTAAGATTCCGAGTAGATGTCGCGACTTATTCGCGACCGCTCCTTCTCAAGCGACCGATCAGGGTGATATTTCGTGGCAGAGCGTCCGACATACAAGCTCAGGTTTCTCGATCCCAAGAAGCGCTTTCCGGCGATGTCCGAGCAGCCTGCGGGACGCTCATATGGCGTGGTCTGGAAACTCTTTGGCGAGGATCAGCATGAATCTTGTTATGTCGTCGAATTCGTTGGCAAAAGCCATGTGTCGCTTTTGGGCTACGTAAGCGTTTCGGGTGAGGTGTACAAGGTGGACCGCCCCGTTAGCGAGGCTCCGCTGCCCAACGATCCCGACATGGAACTGGTCCTTGACGAGTCGGACTCCGGTATTGGTGAGATTATGGTGAGGGGAGCAAACGGCACGATGCGCGCGTGCGCGCGAACCGTCGGCTCTCCCGAAGGCCCCATGCGCGAACAGTCCGATCACGAGACATGGAATTCGACCCGCTCCCTTCCTTACGGTGAGTTCATGGCATCGATGTTCCTGCGCTACGTGATATTCGCTGACTCCGAAAATACCATTGCGAGCACGGAGGACGCCGACGGACTCGACGAGGGTATGCAAAACGTTGTCGACAAGATCAAGCTCGTAAAGTTGCCCGAGCCGGTCGAGGTGTTTTTGGGCTTTAACACGGCACCGCTCCCTGACGCTATCGAGACGCTGCTCTACCGCGTTGACCATGCCGAGAATCCGAGCGGTATCGAGCGCTATGCCGCCGCCCTTATGAGTGAAATTGACTTGCCCCGCTTGCGCACCATCGCCGCTAAGTCCGAGATGAGCCTGGCTCGCATCGATCGCTCAAAGCTTTTCTATCTCAATTTTGATCGCAGCCTGCTGGACCAGGACGAGATTGACATGCTGCTTGCCATCGAGTGCCGTCTTAACCGTCTCTCCGGCATCCTTGAGCACATCGGGGCCGGATTGGTCCCTGCGGCATCCTCGCCGAGCCTTGAGGGCTGCGCGCTCTTTGATGCGTGGCATATCGCCAAGACGACCAACGATGTTCCCCGACTGCTCGATACGGCCTCGAGCGATAACCCGTGGGGCAAACCGGGTACGGTGGCTTGCCAGCCGGGCGGTGAGTGGGATGTGCGTACCCGCTTCGCGCGTATTGTCGAGGCACTTAACGTGGTCACGCGGCTCGACTATACCTATCGGGCAAACGTTGCCGAGGGGATCATGCTCGTTCGGTTTGGGCAGTCTGTCGTTGATGCCATGCCGCAACGTGAATACGACGCTCAAGATGACGCCTGGCGCGAGTTGGACGAGGACGCGCGTGCGATCTGGGCCGCGGAGCACGATGCGCGCGTGGCACTCACGCTTGCAGCAGCGTGTTTTGCCGCGGGCACCTGCATCACGCGCTGCTATGTGCAGATTGCTGCTCCCGGCAGTGAGCAGGGCGAGCGCGTTGTCGCAACGTATTTCTTTGGGCGCGCGGCCTATCTGGCCGATTGCGTGCCTGTCGTCAAGGATCTTGAGAGCATGGACATGGACGATATGCCGTGCAAGCGTGTACTTGAGGCGTATGAGTCAACCGCTCCGGAGACGATTGAGCCTGCGGAGGTTCATGCTCGTCCGCGTGATGACCATCGCACGCTGCCGCCGGCGCTGCGCGATCTGCTGCTTGCCGATACGGCTGACGAGTTGGAGGTCATGGAAGAGGACGACGACCCATACGTGGCCCGTGTTGTTGAATTGCGCGAGCAGGCAAAAGTCGACCGTACAGGTGCTTTTGAAGGCTTTTCCCGTCTTGTCGAGGAGTTGGAGGCTAAGTGCGCCGTCGCCGAGCTTTTGGCGACAGGTCCGGTTCAAACGCAGTTTTGCGATAACCAGCTGGTGCGCATGGTGCTACCGGTGTTGGAAGAAGACCGCTCTGTGCGAATCCTTCGTGCGCCCGATGCGCTGTACTTTGCCCAGCACGAGATCTGCAGTTTTTACGCCGAGCAAGAGGACTTTGAACGAGCACTGCCCGAGGTGCGCCATCTTTACGATCTGGCGCGCTCGTCCATGCAGTCGCACTTTGCGCTCATCAACGTGCTCGCGCGTCTGGAGCGCTTTGACGAGATTATCGAGGTGGCGCGCCACGGCCTACGTATTGCCAGCGATCGTTCTGCAATCGGCTACCTGTTCTATCGCTTGGCGTTTGCCTATTGGAATTGCGATCAGCTCGACCTGGCGCTGGCTTGTTACCGTCTGGTGCCGCGCGGCGAGGAGTCGGGCAGCAGCGCGCTGGAAGAAATGCAGGGCCTTATGAACGAGATGGGTGTCAGCGAGCCTCCGACGTTCGAGGAAGCGGTCGAGACCATCCGCAGGGCTGGACTCGAATTGCCGCCCGTGCCCGCGGTGGCCAACCAGCTTGCGGATGCCGCCGTGCAGCTGGTCGATAACGGCTTCTTTTTCCTGGCGCGCGGTTGCATCTTCCAAATGTGGCGCACCATGGGTAACGACGAGCTCGGCTCCCTCAACCGCTCGCTGGGGTAGGGGCGAAAACTGCAAGGAGGAAAGGCCGCCGGGCAATTAGAAAATTCCCTCTTGCCCAACTTCGACTGTTTGGTTACTATAGAACGGCTGTTACGGAGAGCTGACCGAGAGGCCGAAGGTGCTCGCCTGCTAAGCGAGTATGCCCCAAAAGGGCATCTGGGGTTCGAATCCCCAGCTCTCCGCCAGTACGAATTTGAAGAAGGGTCCCATTTGGGGCCCTTTTTATTATCAAGAATGGCGGCTGGGGATTCGAACCCGAGAGGGCACGGGCGTTAAGCAAACGCGAAAGCGTTTGTAGCCCGTGGGCGAAAAGCCGCCAGGCTTTGAAGCTGGAGGGCATGCGCAGCATGCCCGGACATCCCCAGCTCTCCGCCAGTATGACTTGAAAGAAGGGTTCCGAAAGGGGCCCTTTTTTAGTTGAACCACGTTAGCTGGGGATTCGAACCCTCAAAAAAAGAGGCATCCTTTCGGACGCCTCCTTTCAGTGGGCTTATTATTCTTGCGCACTACACCTCGGGCGCCTTGGCGACGGTCTCGCTTTCTGCCGTGAGCGGGCGGTTGTCGATGCGACGGCCCAGACGGTCGAGCTTCACAAGGAGCCATTCAATGGGATTCGGCCCAGCGCCTTCTTCGTCGGCAACCAGGTCCATGACGGCGATCTTGGTGCCGTCCTGCTTGAGCGTAACGCTACCCACCTTATCGCCCACATGCACCGTGCCCGAAAGATCGTCGTAGCTAACCTTTTCGGTCACCTCGCCGGCAAGGGAAAACACGGTCGCTTGCGCCGTAGGATCGGCGAGCGTGGCGTCGATCGTCTTATCCGTCCAGTCGGTTTGGCCAATACGCGCCATAAGCGGGTTGCCGTTGGCGGTCTTTTCCTGCGTGTTGGCGATTGCGACCGTCACCTTGTGACCGTAGTACCAATTGGCAAGGGTTGCGGTATCGGTAAAGCGCTGGTCGGTGGTGGTGGAGTTCAAAACGACGGTGTAGATCTCGTCGCCGTCGCGGTTGTAGGCACCCGTAAAGCAATAGCCCGCGTCGTCGGTGGTGCCGGTCTTGCCACCGATGTTGCCATCTTGGCCCAGCAAATAGTTATGCGTGTCCATGGAATGCGAATGGTCGGCGCCGTCGGCGCCCGTGACCTCGATCCAGGAATCCTCGCTCGCTACGACCTCGCGGATCGTGTCGTTTTTCATGGCCTCCTGCATCATCAGCGCTACGTCGTGTGCGGTTGAGTGCATATCGCCAGCCCACTCATCAAAGTCCAGACCATGCGGGTTTTCAAAAAGCGTACCGGTGCAGCCGAGCTTCTTAGCGCGCTCGTTCATGGCCTTCACAAAGGTGGCCTCGGCGTCTTTGGTCTTAGGCTCGATCTTCTTGCCCACATATTCGGCGAGCACGATGGCGGCGTCGTTGCCCGAGGGAATCATCAGGCCGCGCAGTGCCTGCTCCACGGTAAGCTCGTCGCCTTCGAGCAAGCCGGCGGTCGAATTGCCCACGGTGGCCGCGGTGTTGCTTACCGTGACCTTCTCGTCCATCTTGCAATTCTCGACGGTTAGGATTGCGGTCATGACCTTGGTGATCGAGGCGATTTTGACCTGCTCATCGGCGCCGCGCCCATAGTAGACGGTGCCGTCTTTGCCCATGACGAGGGCATTGGTCGCATCGATATCGGGCAGGTTTTCGGCCGTGATGCCGCGCGCATCGGCGGTTTTGCCGCAAACATTGTCGGTCGTGAGCACTTGGGCGCCGGCGACGGTGGGCACGCCAGCGGCAAGGGCGATAGCGCAGACAAAGCCGGCGGCAAGCTGGGCTGAGCGCTTTGCAAAAGAGATGAGGGACTTCACAGATTTCGCTTTCGACGGGATGGTCTCTTCTGGAACTAGAGTATATCGTTTGCCGGTGTCGGCGATCATCGCGTGCGTGCGTGGCCCACATCCGCGCCCGAACGGGCACAAGGGTGCTTAAGGCCGACTTAATCACCCACGCTTGTTGTGTGTGGCATGCGCCCCCTCGGGCATAATGGAGCGCGAGAGGAGCACGCATGAACGAGCGCATTTTGGTAGTTGATGACGAAAAGGCCATCGCCGACTTGGTTGGTATCTACCTTACAAAAGAAGGCTTTGACGTACAGGTCGCCTATAGCGGGGCCGATGCTGCCAAGGCAATCTTGGAGCAGGAGTTTGATCTGGCGCTGCTGGATGTCATGCTGCCCGATATCGATGGCTTTGAGCTGCTACGTACGATCCGTTCCAGCCATACCTATCCCGTGATCATGCTGACGGCGCGCGATGCCCAGCAAGACAAGATCGAGGGCCTTTCGCTTGGCGCGGACGATTATGTGGTCAAGCCGTTCCGTCCGCTTGAGCTCATCGCACGCGTGCACGCTCAGCTTCGTCGCTACACCAGCTACGGTAGCCGCGCGCAGGCGGCCGAGTCGCCGACCATCCAGCTCGACGGCCTTGAGATCAACCGCGATGCTCGTTCCGTGACAGTGGACGGTTCACCGGTTCGCCTCACGCCCATCGAGTATTCCATCTTGCTGTATCTGGTCGAGCATCGCGGCAGCGTGGTGGCCGTGGAGGACCTGTTCCGCGCGGTGTGGAACGAGGATTTTATGCCCGGCTCCAACAATACGGTGATGGTGCACATTCGCCACCTGCGCGAAAAGATCGGCGACGACGCTCAAAAGCCGCGCTTTATCAAAAACGTCTGGGGCGTCGGCTACATAATCGAATAACGCCTTTGATGGTGGGGAAGTGGATATGACAAAAGACGATAGGCAGGCATTCGAGGTGCCCGATCGACTCTTTGAATACGTGAGGTCGGTCGTCGACAACCGCGCGCTTGCAACGGTACTGCTCTTTTTGCTGAGCCTGCTGCTGATTGGCATCGATAACATCGCTGGAATCTTGGCGGTGCTGCTTGTCGGCTTTTTGCTGATCGATCGATTTGAAATCGTACGCCGCTGCGTGGTGATTGGCGGTGCCGCGTGGGCCATGACGTTGGCGATTGGCGCCATGGCACTCGGCGGCATCGAAGGGCCGGTGCTGTTCGATGCCGGCTTTGTATTCAACATGCTTGGCTTTGTGCTGGCGCTTGCCGTGTGCGTGCTGTTCTTTTGCGGCCGCGCCCTGTACTACCAGGGCTATGAGCAGGGCGAGCAGCATGCCGATTGTGTGCTGGCCGCTCGTATTCAAGATCGCCTGATCGATCACCCCGACACCTGGGACAACATCGACGGCGACTTCCTGGAGGTCGAGGGCGCACTCAACCGTGTGCGCGATCGCGAGCGCAAGGTGCAACAGGCCTTGCGTGACGAGTCTCATCGCAAGGACGATCTGGTCACGTACTTGGCACATGACCTACGCACCCCGCTTGCCAGTGTGGTGGGCTATCTTTCGCTGCTGCAAGAGGCTCCTGAGCTGCCGGTTGAGCAACGTGCGCACTTTACGGGCGTGGCGCTCGACAAGGCGCACCGGCTCGATGCACTCATCGAAGAGTTCTTCGATATCACGCGCTTTGACTTCCACGATATCGTGCTCACGCGCGGCTATGTTGATCTGGGGTTGCTGCTGGCTCAGGTGGCTGACGAGTTCTATCCCATCCTCAACGAGCAACATAAGGAAGCCCAGGTTGATATTCGCGAGGACCTGACGGTGCTCGTGGATGGCGATAAGATGGCCCGCGTGTTTAACAACATCATGAAAAACGCCGTCGCCTATAGCTATGAGGGCTCGACTATCACGATTGAGGCCAGGCGCCAAGACGATGGCGGCGTGCGCGTGCGCTTTATCAATCAGGGCGATCCTATCCCTGCGGCTAAGCTCAAGGTGATCTTTGAGAAGTTCTATCGCCTGGATGCGGCGCGTGCGACCAATCGCGGTGGTGCCGGTTTGGGCCTTGCTATTGCCAAGGAGATCATCGCGGCACACGGCGGTACCGTTGCATGTGAATCGACGCCCGAACACACGATATTCACCATCGAGCTGCCCGCCGCATAGCTAGCGTGCCCTTACAAACACTTGACAATGTGCTCACGTGCGTATGAGCCGCGATTCCTACTATCGATACTGCTGAATTGATATCGATATGGAGGTGTGCGGTATGACGGCTGCTGCGGCTGTGGAGCCCACGGAGCTTGAAGAACTCATGGAAGCGCAGGCCGAGGCCGCGCATGAGCGCGAGGTTGGGGATGCGACTCGCCCCACGGCAGAGGATCTTGCCGCCTCGCCGACGCGCATCGACGTCGAGGGCCTCGACCTGTTCTATGGCGACCACCATGCGCTCAAGGACGTGAATATCAAGATCCGCGACAAGCAGATCACCTCGTTCATCGGGCCTTCGGGCTGCGGAAAGTCCACGTTGCTGCGCTGCTTTAACCGCATGAACGACGGCATCAAGGATTGCCGCATCGAGGGCAAGATTGCGCTCGATGGTCAAGATATCCTGGGCGATTGCGACATCTGCCGTTTGCGCCAGCGCGTGGGCATGGTGTTCCAACGCCCCAACCCATTTCCCATGAGCATCTACGACAACGTCGCCTACGGTCCTCGCGGTATGGGTGTGCGCGACCGCGCCGTGCTCGATGAGCTGGTCGAGGACTCCCTGCGTCGCGCTGCCCTGTGGGACGAGGTCAAGGACAAGCTCAAAGAGTCGGGCCTGGGTCTTTCGGGTGGACAGCAGCAGCGCCTGTGCATCGCCCGCGCACTTGCCGTGCAGCCCGACATTCTGCTGATGGACGAGCCCACGAGCGCCCTCGATCCCGTGTCGACGCTGGTGGTGGAGCAGCTTGCCTGCGAGCTCAAGGAGACCTGCACGTTGGTGGTCGTTACGCACAATATGCAGCAGGCGGCGCGCATCTCCGACTCGGTCGCGTTTTTCTTGCTGGGCGAGCTGGTGGAGCACGCGCCCACCGCTCAGCTCTTCAAAAAACCGACCGATTCGCGCACAGCGGATTATTTGACGGGACGTTTTGGCTGATACCATCTCGTAAAGGTACCTTTAGGGTTAAGATGCGGTCATGCCGGCCGCAAAGGGGTTCAACATGATCTACTACGTCGAGGACGATGACAACATCAGGGATTTGACGGTCTATGCGCTGCGCAAGCAGGGAATCGAGGCCGAGGGCTTTTCGTGCGACGGCGAGTTTAAGGCCGCCGTGGCGCGACGGGTACCCGATGCCGTCCTGCTCGACATCATGCTGCCCGATACCGATGGTTTGGCGATTATGCGTCGCCTGCGCGCCGACCGCCTGACGGCGACGGTGCCCATCATGATGCTTACTGCCAAGGACACCGAGCTCGACAAGGTGATGGCGCTCGATGGCGGTGCCGACGATTACCTGACTAAGCCGTTTTCGCTCATGGAGCTTGCGAGCCGTTGCCGCGCACTGCTGCGTCGCGGCGGCATGGTCAAGCAGGCGAGCGATGTGCTCAGTGTGGGCGACATCGTGCTCTCGCCCAGCCATCGCGAGGTGACCGTTGCCGGCGAGCCGCTTAAGCTCACCCTGCGCGAGTTCGACCTGCTTGAGTATCTCATGCGCAAGCCCGGCGTGGTCTTTACCCGCGAGTCGTTGCTGCAGAGCGTGTGGGGCTGGGACTTCGACGGCGGTTCGCGCACCGTTGACGTGCACGTGCAGACGCTTCGCCAAAAACTGGGCGAGCATGCCAGCGCCATCGAGACCGTGCGCGGCGTGGGCTACCGCTTGGCTGAGCCTTCTGCCGGTGATGGTGCCGAAGGTGACGACACCGCGTCCACCGCATCGGAGGAGTAACCCGTGGTCTTCGCCCCCCAGGGAAAACAAACGCTATCGCACCGCGTTTTTGTGACGATCTTTGTTTGCGCCATGGCGGTTATCGTGGCGTTTACGGTGCTGGGTGCGTTCTTTGTGCAAAACACCTTGGCGGATGCCACGAGTGCCAATCTGGCGCAGGAAACCGAGCTCATTGCTGCCGCCCTCGACGAGCAGCAGGAGCCCATCCCGTTCTTGCGTAGCCTCGATCGCGAGGACTTACGCATCACGCTGATTAACAAGGATGGATCGGTTGCCTACGACAACGAGGCGTCGCCTTCCACACTGCCCAACCATGGCGATCGCCCCGAGGTCATCGAGGCCTTTGAGAGTGGTTCGGGTTCCGCGGAGCGCGCAAGCTCTACACTCGACGAGATTATGCTGTATCGCGCCGTCACCCTTGATAACGGCCAGGTCGTTCGCTTGGCGCAGGCCCAGCCTGGCGTTGCGGCGATTTTGCTGTCGATGCTGGCGCCGATGCTGCTTATCGCAGCAGCGGGTGCGGTACTCTCGTTTTTCATGGCGCGCCGCGAGTCCCGTGCCATCATCGCGCCGTTGCAAGAGGTGGATTTGGACCACCCGCGCCGTAGCTATGAGCACGCCTATGCCGAGATGGTCCCCATGCTTGAGCGTATCGAGTCGCAGCGCCAGGAACTCAAGCGCCAAATGGCGGTGCTAGCGGACAACGACCGTATGCGCCGCGAGTTCACGGCGAATATCACTCATGAGCTCAAGACGCCGCTTACGGCGATTTCGGGCTATGCCGAGCTCATCGCAAACGGCATGGTTGAGGGCGAGGATGACCTGCGCAACTTTGGCGGTCGTATCTATCGTGAGGCGGGCCGCTTGGCAGCGCTTGTCAACGATATCCTTACGCTGTCTAACTTGGACGAGGCCGAGCGTGCGACTGAGGGCGAGGCGGTGCCCATTGGGTCCACGGAGCCTATTGAGCTCTCGCGTGCCATCTACACGGTTGAGCAGCGTCTTGAACAGGTCGCCCGTCAAGCGAATGTGACGATAAGTCATGAGACCAAGCCTGTGGTCATCGAAGGCGTGTCGCGCTTGATTGACGAGCTCATCTACAATCTGGCAAGCAACGCCATCCGCTACAATCGACCCGGCGGTATGGTTGCGCTGCAGTGCGGCACCAACGACGAAGGTCATCCGTTCCTCGCGGTCGCCGACACGGGAATCGGTATCGCGCCTGAAGAACAGGGCAAGGTATTTGAGCGGTTCTATCGCGTGGACAAGAGTAGATCCAAGGCACGCGGCGGAACCGGCCTGGGGCTTGCCATTGTCAAACATGCGGCCCTGTATCATCACGCCACGCTCGATCTGTCGAGCGAGTTGGGCGTGGGAACCACCATTACGGTGACGTTTCCCATACAGCAGGACGAGCCATTCGCATAGCGATACAACATAGATATTGATGTAGACGCCGCATCGGACTTTCGGGTGCGGCGTTGTTGTGCAATTTTACGATTGCTTCCGTCATTTTTACAGGAGAGCCTGTTTCTTATGTATAGAGTTTGGTCTCGGTAAAAAGATGCGATAACATACGGACAGTTTTGTCAATCCGAACTGGGGAAATGAAAGGCAAGCTGCATGACCCTTCTCGAACTGTTCCAGCTGCTTAAAAAGCACCTCAAGCTGGTCATCACCCTTCCGGTGGTCTGCGCGATCGCCATGGGCATCGTGTCCTTCGTTGCGATGGACAACACCTATACCGCGACGACGAGCATGTACATTCTCGCCAAGACCGACGATAGCGGTCAGATGAGCTACAACGATCTCTCGGCGAGCCAGATGCTTTCCAACGATATCGCCACGCTGCTTGATAGCGATAGCGTTAAGAGCGGCGCCGCCAAAGAACTGGGCCTCACCGATCTGGATGACTACAAGGTGTCTGTTTCCTCCGAGACCACCACGCGTGTCATTACGCTTTCGGTTACCGGTACCGATGCCAAGGAGACGGCTGAGGTCGCAAAGGCCATTGCCAGCTCGGTGAGTACGGTCGCTCAGAACGTCGGCGCTGCCCAGAGCATCAACGTTATCGACGAGGCTAAGACCCCCGAAGCCCCCAGCGGCCCCAAGCGTACGCTGTATATTGCCGTCGCGTTCCTCGCCGGTATCTTTATCGCAGTTGCCTATGTCGTTTTGGCAGACATGCTCAATACCCGCATCCGCGGTGCCGAAGAGGCAGAAGAGCTCCTGGGTATTCCCGTTGTTGGCCGAATTCCGGCTATGAAAGGTGGTAAATAGGCATGGCTAAGGCAAAGAACACCGATAAGCTCGTTGTACAGAATGCCGCCAAGACCCTTCTGGCCAATATCCGCTTTGCGAGCGTGGACGACCCCATTCGCACCATCACCGTTACCTCCTCGATTCCCAACGAGGGCAAGTCTACGGTTTCCATTAACCTTGCTCAGGCAATCGCCACGAGCGGCAAGTCCGTGCTCCTGGTCGAGGCCGATATGCGCCGCAGGTCCCTTTCCGATATGCTCGGCGTTCGTTCGCGCGGCGGACTCTATGCGGTCCTTTCCGAGCAGATCTCCATTGACCAGGCAATTGTCGAGACGGGTCAGAAGAACTTCTACTTCCTCGATGCCGAGCCGCACATTCCCAATCCTGCCGATATCATCGTCTCTCACCGCTTTGCCAAGCTGGTAAAGGCACTGTCTGCTAAGTTCCAGTACGTCATCTTCGATGTTCCTCCGGTCGGCACCTTTATCGATGCTGCCGAGATTGCCAGCCTGACCGACGGCACGCTGTTCGTGGTGCGCGAGGACTTTACCAAGCGCGAAGAGGCGCTCAACGCTATCGCCCAGCTTAAGAAGTCCGAGAAGGTCAAGCTCATCGGTACCGTCATGAATTACTGTGAGACCGAGACCAGCGAGTACTACTATTCTTACTACACCAAGGACGGTAAGAAGGTTAAGAAGGGCTCCGACAATCAGGGCACTTCCAAAAAGGGCATCTTCACCAACCGAGCAAACGTTTAGTTGATTAAGGCCGACCTATGCGTGACATTCATTGCCATATCTTGCCGGGTGTAGACGACGGCGCCGCCGATCTTGATGAGAGCTTGGCGATGCTCGAGGCTGCCAAGCGGGCCGGTGTAACCAGAATCGTTTGCACTCCTCACTGCCGTGATCCCTATTTTGATTACGACAAGATGTGGGATGCCTTTGAGCTACTGCGCGATAACGCTGACGGTTTTCCGCTTCAGATGGGCTTCGAGGTCAACCATCGAAAGCTCGTTGAGCTTGGTATCGATGCCGCGGAGCACCTGCATTTCGATGGGACCAACGAGTTTCTGCTCGAGCTTTCGACGCATGCCGATGCGTATGCGTTTAGAGAGTACGAGAACACGATTTACGATTTGCAGTGCCGTGGCTACCAGGTGATCATCGCTCATCCTGAGCGCTATCGTGCGGTTCAAAAGGATGTAAGCGTGGCGGAGCGCCTGGTCGATATGGGCTGCAAGCTGCAAGCTTCGGCGGACTTTATTGCCGGCGGTCGCTTTGGTCGCGAGAAAAAGCCGGCACAGCGCCTGTTCGATCAGAACCTGTACAGCTTCATCGCGAGCGATGCCCATAACGTGGGTCATTACGATTGCCTGGCGAAGGCTCGCGCGAAGTTTAGCGTGCGCGGAGCTCATTTTCGCTAAAATCTGTCCCTAACGTTCGCATTGAATGAAAGGGCAGCATGGATATCCAACTTAAGACGGGATGCTTTGATGACGCGGCGTTGGTGCGCCGCGTCGTTTTTATGGACGAGCAGGGCTACGAGAATGAGTTCGACGCTATCGACGAGGATCCGAACTGCATTCATGTGACGCTCTATGTAGACGGCGAGCTTGCCGGTTGCTCGCGCGTGTTTCCCGAAGAGCTTGAGCGCGCGGCTGACGCAGAGGCTCCGGTGTCGCCGGCGTGCGACTTGGACGAAGGTGTCGCGGCGGGGGAGACCTACATTATGGGGCGCGTGGCCGTGCTGCCGAGCATGCGCCGTCGCGGTCTGGCGAGCAAGATTGTCGAGGCCAGTGATGCCGCCGCGCGTGATGCCGGTGCCAAGCTCATTAAGCTGCATGCTCAGGAATACGTGCTACCGCTCTATGTCAAGGCGGGCTACACGCAGATTGCCCCGGTGGACTATGAGGATGAAGGCCAGCCTCATGCCTGGATGGCCAAGCGCGTAGATGGCAGATAGGGACGTTCCTTTCCTGCCGGCAGTTTGGGACACTCCTTGGCAATTGGCGCATCAGAGCGCTCGGACATACAGTTTTTCGATTCCGTATGTATATATGCGCGCTAATGGGTTATAAAATCTAAGTCTGAACATAGCAGGTCTGCGATGCGGCTCGGGCAACCGGGCCGTTTTTGCGGGCAGGGGTAGCGCGAAAGGACTGCACATGCGTCAATTTAAGACCGAGAGCAAAAAACTGCTCGACCTCATGATCAACTCCATTTACACCAATAAGGAAATCTTCCTGCGCGAGCTTATCTCCAACGCGAGCGACGCCGTCGACAAGCTCAACTTTAAGAGCCTGCAGGATCCGAGCGTTAAGCTCGACCAGGGCGACCTGGCCATTCGCGTCTCCTTCGATAAGGATGCCCGCACCATCACGATTTCGGATAACGGCATCGGCATGACCGCTGAGGAGCTCGAGCGCAACCTGGGCACCATCGCCCACTCCGGCTCCGAGGAGTTTAAGACCGAGAACGCCGAGCAGCAGGGCTCCGATGTCGACATCATCGGTCAGTTTGGCGTGGGCTTCTACTCGGCTTTTATGGTCGCCAGCCATGTGAAGGTCGTCAGCCGCGCCTATGGCGAGGATGTCGCCCATGTGTGGGAATCCGACGGTCTTGAGGGCTACACCATCGAGGACGGCGAGCGCGCCGAGCACGGTACCGATGTCATCCTGACGCTGCGCGAGAACGAGAAGCTCGATGCCGACGGCGAGGCCGAGACCTACGATCGCTTCCTGACCGAGTGGGGCCTCAAGAGCCTGATTCAGCAGTACAGCAACTATGTGCGCTACCCGATTCAGATGATGGTGAGCAAGAGCCGCCAGAAGCCCAAGCCCGAGGACGCTGGTGACGACTACAAGCCCGAGTACGAGGACTATCAGGAGCTCGAGACCATTAACTCCATGACGCCGATCTGGAAAAAGCGCAGCTCCGACGTTGAGCAGAAGGATTACGACGAGTTCTACAAGTCCACGTTCCACGACTTTGACGATCCCGCGCGCACTATCAGCTTTCATGCCGAGGGCACGCTCGAGTACGATGCCCTGCTGTTTGTGCCGGGCCGCGCCCCGTTCGATCTGTACAGCAAGGACTACGAGAAGGGCCTGGCGCTCTACAGCTCCAACGTTCTGATTATGGAGAAGTGCGACGACCTGCTGCCCGACTACTACAACTTTGTGCGCGGTGTCGTGGACTCTGCCGACGTGACGCTCAATATTTCGCGTGAGACGCTGCAACAGAACCGTCAGCTCAAGGCCATCGCCAAGCGTGTGGAAAAGAAGATAACCGCCGATCTTGAGGATATGCGCGACAACGACCGCGAGGCCTACGAGAAGTTCTTTGAGAACTTTGGCCGCGGCCTTAAGTACGGCATCTACTCGAGCTATGGCATGAAGGCCGATGAGCTCGCCGACCTGCTGCTGTTCTGGTCTGCCAAGGAGCAGAAGATGATTACCCTGGCCGAGTATGCCAAGGGTATGCCCGAGGACCAGAAGGCCATCTACTACGCCGCCGGCGATTCGCGTGAGCGCTTGGCCAAGATGCCCGTGGTAAAGGGCGTGCTCGACCGCGGCTATGACGTGCTGTTGCTGACGCAGGATGTGGATGAGTTCACGTTCCAGGCTATGAGTGAGTACGTTGCCGCCGATATGCCTAAGATCTACGAGGACGACGCCGCCCGCGAGGCTGCCGAAAAGGCCGTGGCCGACGGTGCCGAGCCCGAGGTCGAGGATCGTCATCTGGAGCTCAAGAACGTTGCGACTGGCGATCTTGATCTGGCGACCGAGGACGAGAAGAAGGAGGCCGAGGACGCCACCAAGGAAAACGAGGACCTCTTTAGCGCTATGAAGGAGGCGCTCGGTGACAAGGTCGAGAAAGTTGCCGTCTCCGCGCGCCTGACCGATGCCCCCGCTTGCATCACCACCGAGGGCCCGCTTTCGCTCGAGATGGAGAAGGTGCTCCAGAAGGGACCCGAGGGTGCGCCCGACGGCATGCCCAAGAGCCAGCGCGTGCTCGAGCTCAACGCCAAGCACCCGGTCTTTGACAAGCTTGTCGCTGCCCAGAAGGCAGGTGACGCCGACAAGATCAAGCAGTACTCCGGCCTGCTCTACGATCAGGCCCTGCTGGTCGAGGGTATCCTCCCCGAGGACCCCGTTGCCTTCGCGGCGGCTGTCTGTGAGCTTATGTAACTAGGTAGTTACGCGGTTTTACCAAACCGCGTAACTGCTCGACGCTGCAAGCCCGCCAGAGCGGCAATCTGCCTTTCAACTTCGGCGGCATGACCAGAAGGTCAATGCCGCCTCGTTTCAAGGCACCTTGCTCGCTCTGGCGGGCTTTCGCTGTCTGCGACAAAACATCGGCGTTGTTATGGGTGGTCGTTGAGGATGTTCTTAAATGACTACTTGAATTGCTAATTTGTGCGGGTTGTGGTTTTGTGACCTGCTGATATTAAAGATACTGTACAACTGTACACTAACTCATCTTCGTAGTATATTGCTACCCGCAAAACTCAATACCATTGTGCTTCGAGACGCTAAAGCGCCTACGTACAATGGTTTTTGATAGTACGATTTGATTCAACGACAGGATGGATGGTCCAAGCGTGAGTCTCGGCAGCAAACTATCCGATGCAAAGGTCTCCTTTGCGATATTCAAGCGCGACATTAAGCGACTGCTTGTGAACCCCGTCGCCTTGGTGGTTACCCTGGGCGTGTGCGTTATCCCCTCGCTGTACGCTTGGTACAACATCGTGGCTAACTGGGATCCATATGGAAACACCCAGGGCATTAAAATCGCTATCGCCAACAACGATCAGGGCACCCAGAACGACCTAGTGGGCGAGCTCAATGCGGGCGATAAGGTGGTCGACCAGCTCAAGGAAAACGATCAGCTGGGCTGGACCTTCGTCGATTCGGCCGCCGATGCCAAAGAGGGCGTCGAGAGCGGGGAATACTACGCGGCGATCGTAATCCCCAAGAACTTCTCCGACAATCTGGTCTCGATGCTCGACGGCAACTACCATCAGCCCAAGCTTACGTACTACGCCAATGAGAAGAAGAGCGCCATTGCGCCCAAGGTCACCGATACCGGTGCCAACACCATCGAGGAGCAGATCAACTCGGAGTTTGTCTCCACGGTGGGCGAGACCGTTGCCAGTATTGCCAAGGATGCCGGAGTCGATTTAAAGGACAAGGCAACCCAGACTCAGGATTCGCTGGCAAGCTCGGTGTCCGAGGCATCCGATACCTTGGGCGAGGTACGCGATTCGATTGGCGACATGAATGCCGCCATCGATAAGACGAGTGGTTCCATTGACTCAGCAGATGCAGCACTTGCCGGTCTGCAGGGTCAGGCGCCGTCGCTGACGCAGGCGATCTCCCAGGGCAACGACCTGCTGGGCGAGGCTCGCGCCACGGCGGGTAACTCCATCGCCTCGCTCTCCAAGGCGCTCTCGGAAGGCAGCCTTGCGCTCACCAAGACGTCGGCTTCCGCGAATGCTGCCATCGGCAAGTTGACGGGCACGGTCACATCTACGACCACCCGCATCGATAACTCGCTCGAGTCTCTCCAGGCAACGATCGATCACAATAAGGCCGTTATCGGGCACTTGGAAATTCTCGTCAATGACACGTCGACGGGTTCCAAGGAAATTGACGCGCGCATTGTAGCGACCATCGATTTGCTTCGAGAGCAGAATGAAAAGCTTCAGAGCGTTAAGGACGGTCTGTCCGCGCAGTCGAGCGCCATGGCAAATGATGCCGCGGCTGTCTCGGGCGCCAGCGACGCTATCAATAACGCAATTCAGACCGGTGCGACCAACCTTGGCCAGGCCCAGACGGACCTGGGTCAAAACGCGCTGCCGAAGGCCTCGAGCGCGCTCGATTCCTTTGCGGCCGTCTCGGGCGATCTGACGGGAATCGTATCTGGCCTCACGCCTACCATTGCAAGTGCACGCGGTACGCTTTCGCAGCTCGATGCCACGCTCGGTCAGGCCAAGACCACCTTGGCCCAAACCGACGTCTCCCTTGCCAAGGTCCAGGACAAGCTTGCAACCGCCGCTAACGACATCGCGGCGCTGCAGACCTCTGAGTCTATGGGCGAGTTAGCCGACCTCATGGACGTCGACGTCAATGACGTGGCAGATTTCATGGCATCTCCGGTTGAGCTGACGTCCAAGTCAATCTATCCGGTCAAGAGCTTTGGCTCGGGCATCGCGCCCTTCTACACCAATCTGGCGCTGTGGGTAGGCGGCTATGTGCTCATCGCCATCTACAAGCTCGAGGTCGACCGCGAGGGCATCGGTAGCTTTACAGCGCGTCAGGGCTACTTTGGCCGCTGGCTGCTGCTGGTGATCCTGGGCGCGTTCCAGGCCATTATCGTTACGGTGGGCGACCTGGTCATTGGCGTTCAGTGCGTCAATCCGCTGCTCTTTGTGCTGGGCGGCATCGCTATCTCGTTCGCCTACGTCAACATCATCTACGCGCTGTCCACCACCTTTAAGCATATCGGTAAAGCCATTGGCGTCATCCTCGTCATTGTGCAGATCCCCGGCTCGTCGGGCATGTATCCTATCGAGATGATGCCCGGCTTCTTCCAGTGGCTGCATCCGCTGCTGCCCTTTACCTATGGCATCAACCTGCTGCGCGAGACCGTCGGCGGCATGTACTCGTTCAACTACCTGTTCAACCTGTGCATTCTGGGCGTGTTCCTTATCATCGCGCTCTTTATCGGTCTGCAGCTGCGCCCGTTGCTGCTCAACCTCAACCTGCTCTTTGATAAGCAGCTTTCCACGACGGGCCTCATGATCTGCGAGTCCAACGACCTGCCGCGCCAGCGCTATTCGCTGCGCACGGCCATGCGCGTCATGCTCGATTCGGATTCGTACCGTCGCGAGCTGCTCGATCATGCCGTGGCGTTTGAGCATCGCTACCCGTACTACATCAAGGGCGGTTTTGCCGCCGTGGTAGGCGTGCAGGTTCTGCTCTTTGTGCTCTCGACGGTGCTCGATATCGACAATAACGGCAAGATCATCCTGCTCGTTATCTGGATCATTTCGGTTATCGCCATCTGTGGCTGGCTCATCGACATCGAGTACATCCGTGCGAGCCTCAATACCCAGATGCGTATCTCGGCGCTTTCGGACGAGGATCTTCGCCGTGAAATGCGCGAGCACACGGCTGCCATTCCTGCCGCTCGTCGCATGTTTGGTCTCAACGCCAGCGAGCGGGGCACCAAGGACAGCGAACAGCCCACGAGCCGTCTGCCGCATATCGGTGCGCATCGTAAAGCTCATGATGCCGACGGCGTTGACAACGTAAACGGAAACGACGGGGATACCACCCCGCTCGGCAAGCACTCCAAAGGAGGTGAGGCATAAATGAAGAACATCCTGCACCTGTTTAAGCGTGATGTCCAAAACGTGTCTCGCTCCGTGATCGGCATGGTCGTCGTGATGGGCCTGATCATCGTTCCGTGTCTCTATGCATGGTTTAACATCGCCGGCAGCTGGGATCCCTACGGCAATACCGGCAACCTTAAGATTGCAGTGGTCAACACCGACGAGGGCTACGAGAGTGATCTGATTCCCGTCGAGGTCAACGTGGGCGAAAACGTAACCGCCACCCTGCGCGGCAATGAGAACTTCGACTGGGTCGTCCTCAACGACCGCGATAAGGCGATTGAGGGCGTTAAGTCGGGCGCATACTACGCTGCCGTCGTTATCCCTAAAACGTTTAGCGCCGACATGATGACGCTTTTCTCGACCGAGGTGAAGCACGCCGATATCGAGTTCTACGAGAACCAGAAGGCCAACGCCATCGCCCAGATCGTGACCGAAAAGGGTTCGAGCGCCGTCCAGAGCCAGGTGAATGAGACCTTTACCAAGACCATCACGACCATCGGTCTTAAAACCGTGTCCAGCCTGCTCGACTATATGAGCACCGACCAGGTGAGCAACTTTATCGCCAATCTGTCCTCGGCGCTCGGTGATTCGGTCCAGGACCTGCAGGACGTTCAGGCCAGCGCAACGTCGCTTGCGGGCATTTTGAGCTCCACGTCCGATTCGCTGACGTCGGCGAGCGGCATGCTCAAGCAGACGGGCACCGTCGACGAGTCGACGAAGCAGCTGATGGAGCACGCCAAGAGCGGCATCAATGATTCCAAGGAAGCGCTCAAGGCCGCCAACGATGTCGTTGACGCGGCGATTGACGGAAGCGCGGGCTCGTTCGACAACGTATCCGCCGAGCTTGCGAAGGCATTGGGCACCGCAAACCAGCATGTGCACCTTACGGTGTCCCAACTCAACGATGCCGCTGCGGCCCTCGATGCGCGCGCCAAGGATATCGATGCGATGGCCGATCAGCTCCGCAACCTTGCCGACCAGGTGAGTGATGACAAGCTCAAAGACGGTCTCGAGTCCGCTGCGACGTCGCTGGGCAGAATTGCCGTGGAGTACCGCAACAATGCGAAGGACCTGACGGCGACCGCAAAGTCCCTTTCGGACGGCATGGCGGAGGTCAACAACTCGCGTGCCGAGGTCGACCAGGCCATCGCCGATGCCAAGGCGGGTATCTCGGGAGCCAAGTCCGACTACGATTCCACGTTCTCGGTTAAGGCCAAGGAGCTCAAGAAGACCATTTCGGGCGTTCTGGATTCCCTGAACGGTATCTCGGGTGACTTGGATAGCGCTGTGAGCGGTCTGACCGACGCATCCGGTTCGCTGGCAAAGGGCCTCTCCAAGGCTGCAAAGCTGGTCAACAAGGCTTCTGATCAGCTGGGTGAGGCATCGGACAAGATCAGCGCCTTTAAGGACGAGCTCGATGGCGCCCTGATGTCGGACGACCTTGCCACGATCAAGACGATGATCGGCAACGATCCCGAGGGTTTGGCCGTGTCGCTTTCCGGCCCCGTCGCGCTCGACCGCAAGCCGGTCTATCCGATCCGCAATTACGGTTCGGCCATGGCGCCGTTCTATACGATCCTGTCGCTGTGGGTCGGCTCGATCGTGCTGGCGGCCATGATGAAGGTATCGGTTGACGATGAGCTCATCAACGAGCTGATCCCCGTGCGCCTGCACGAGATCTACCTGGGCCGCTACCTGTTCTTTGGAGGTCTGGCCCTGCTGCAGGCGACACTCGTGTGCGCGGGCGACATCCTGTTCTTTGGCATCCAATGCGACAACCCGCTGCAGTTTGTGCTGGCGGGCTGGGTCGCGAGTCTCGTGTTCTCCAATATCGTCTACACGCTCACGGTTTCGTTTGGCGATATCGGCAAGGCGCTCGCTGTCGTGCTGTTGGTCATGCAGGTCGGCGGTTCAGGCGGTACGTTCCCCATCGAGATGACCGGCCCCGTGTTCCAGGCGATCTACCCGTTCCTGCCGTTTACCCACGGCATCAACGCCATGCACGCTGCCATGGCCGGTGCCTACCATATGGAGTACTGGATTGAGCTGGGCATTCTGGCGAGCTACCTGATTCCGTCGCTGGCCCTTGGCGTCGTCTTCCGCCGCCCGGTCATCAAAGCCAACGACTGGATCATCGAAAAGCTGGAGTCGACTAAGTTGATCTAGTTCAGCCAGGTAAACGCCGTCGGAACATCGAGATCTTCCAGTTTGATACTTTATTATGCTGGATTGCGATGCAACACCGGTTGTTGCTACAGTAGCGGGGCGTGCCGGGGGTCCGGCGCGTCCCGTTTTTATTTGACCATGAGGCGGCACGCAGCCATACGCGTGCGGACACCACGCCCAGATTGAGTGTGAGGATGTTCCATGGCCCAATACGCTGCCAACGAAATCGAAAACTTGCCCGATAGCCCAGTAGCCCGTGAGGATTTGGGCGCGGGCGGTATTCCCCGGGGCGCCGGCGCACGCTCTCCGCTGTTCTGGAAGGTTCTGCTCCTTTCGGTGGCGGTCATCTGGGGCTACTCCTTTACCACTATGAAGGACGCACTCGGCACCATTCCGGTGTTCGCGCTGCTCTATGTACGTTTTCTGCCCGCAGCGTTGGTCATGTTTGCCGTCTTCCACAAGCGCATCATCGCGCACCTCAACGCTCGCAACCTGATCGTTGGCCTGAGTATGGGCGTGCTCATGTGGGCGGCCTATGCGTTGCAGACGGTCGGTCTGGCACATACTACGGCGGGCAAGAATGCTTTTTTGACGGGCACGTATTGCATCCTTGTGCCGTTCGCGAGCTATTTCCTGAGCGGCGAAAAGCTCACGCGCTACAACTTGGGTGCCGCGCTGCTGTGCCTAGCGGGCATTGGCCTCGTCGCACTCGATAGCGTTGAATTCAACATTGGTGACGTCATTACGCTGGCGGGTGCGGCCTTTTTCGCCATCCAGATGGCGGTGACTGCCAAGTACGGTCGCAAAATGGACATCAACGTCATCACGTTTTGGATGTTTGTGGGCAACGGCGTGCTGAGCCTGGCAACGTCGCTGCTATTCGAGACCCAAGCGCCTCTGTCCGTGTGGACGCCGAGCTTTATCAGTGCGATGGCGTTTCTCTCGGTGGGCTGCACATGCGCGGCTCTGCTCATCCAAAACGTCGGCCTGGCGCATGTCCCGGCCTCGACGGGCTCGCTGCTCCTTTCGATGGAGTCGCCTTCGGGTGTGCTGTTCTCGGTGCTGCTGATGGGGGAGGCGCTCACCTCGCGCCTGCTCGCCGGCTTTGCGCTCATCTTCCTGTCGATTATCTTGAGCGAGACTCACTTCGATTTTTTGCGTCGAAAGCCGCGCCCGCAATTGTAAACAACTTGTTGCGCCGCCCTCCCGGGGCGGCATTTTTTATGCCTCGCCCTTAAAGTAGTACCTTGCACTTTACGCTATCAAAGTGCTTGCTGCAAAAACGATACTGGAGGGCATCTATGGCACCAGCTTTGTCCGATCTTCAACCGCAATCAGCGCCCAAGGCCACCGCAGCGGCGCAGACCGCTATCGGTGACGGTCTCGTTGCAGAAGCTCAGGCTTTTGCAGACGAGCTCGCTGCGTGGCGACACGATCTCCACCAGATGCCCGAGCTGGGTAATAGCCTCCCACAGACCTCTGCGTATATCCAAGCGCGCCTGACTGAGATGGACATCCCATTTGCCACGCTCGTTGATGGTTCCTGCGTTGTGGGCCTTGTCGGCGCCGGTGCCGCCGCGGCCCAAGGCAATGGCGTCTGCACGGATGAGCAGGCCGGTACGGTCATCATGCTCCGTGGCGACATGGATGCCCTGCCCGTTGCCGAAGAGTCAGGTGAGCCTTTCGCCTCTACGAACGGCTGCATGCACGCATGCGGACACGATATGCACGCAACGGCGTTGCTTGGAGCGGCGCGCCTGCTCAAGGCCCGCGAGTCCGCGCTTGTTGATGCCAACGCCACGGTTAAGCTGCTGTTCCAGCCGGGCGAGGAAACCTTTGAGGGTGCCCGCGCCGCCATCGCCGACGGTCTGCTGCAGAACCCGCGCCCCCAGGTCGCCTTTGCCATGCATGTCAATAGCCAGTCGCCGCTTGGCCTGGTGCTCTACGGCAGCCCGGCGCTCTCGGGCGTGTACGGTTTTCGCATCACGCTTCAGGGCAAGGGCGGCCATGGCTCGAGCCCCGAGATCTGCATCGACCCCATCACGGCCGGCGTCCATGTGCATCTGGCGCTTCAGGAGCTCATCTCCCGCGAGGTGCCGGCGGCCAAGGAGGTCGCGCTTACCGTTGGCAAGTTCGCCGGCGGTCAGGCCGCAAATGTCATCCCCGACACTTGTGTGCTCGAGGGAACGCTGCGTGGCTTCGACGTCGAGCTCATGGAGCGCCTCAAGACCCGCATCGCGGAGGTCGTCAAAGGCGTTGCCACGACCTATCGTACGCCGGCGACTATCGAGACACTCTCGGATGTTCCCCCGCTCGTACTCGACGACGGCATGACGCAGGCGTCGCTTGGCTACGTGGGCGCGGTGCTGCCCAAGTCCGCCTTCCTGCCGCTGTTCCACGCCATGGCGAGCGAGGACTTCGCGTTGATCTCGAGCGAGATCCCGAGCGCGTACTTTACCGTGGGCGCTGCTGTGACTGATACGGACGAGCATTTTGCTCAGCATCATCCCAAGGCACGTTTTAGCGATGCCGAGCTTCCCCTTGGCGCCGCGGCTTATGCCGCCGTCGCTTTGGGCTACATCGCCGACCACCGGTAGCACCCAATCTTGCTACTCGTTTGCTTAAAAAGGAACAGTATGTCTCAGCAACGTAAGTTCTTCCCCGGCTGGCTCGTGGTGGCCTCCGGCTTTGTGATCATGGCCACGTGCTACACCATTTTCGTCAACTGCATGAGCCTGTTCCAGCCGTTGATCGTCAGCGACCTGGGCATTTCCCTTGCGCAGTACACCATCTCCAACGCCCACTATCGCTGCGTCTAAGCAGTTTGGCATGGCCGACCTGGGTAAGGTCACGGGCACCATTACCTCGCTCGAGATGGTTGGCGGCACGGTGGGCGCCATCGTCTCGGGAATACTGTTCGATGCCACGGGCTCCTTTACGAGCACATGGATCGTGTGTCTGGCGTGCTCGGTGGCAATGCTGGTGTTCCTGCTGGCGTCTGAGCCCATCGCGGCTAAGCTGCGCGCGAGCGTGGCGGGGGAGTAGGGACGACGTCGCTCGTAGCTCTTTGCCCCGTTTTGTCCGTGGCTGCCTTGGAAGCCGAATGGATGCTCGTACCGTCATTCGGTTTCCCATGTAGCCACGGGCTCAAGAGATGACCCGAAGTCTTTCCGTCCAACGGATTTTGTGATCCGAAGAGGCGGAAGGATTGCAGATTGCACACCGCGGCGGCGCATCTGGCCGAACGAGTCCCCATACCCTCGTTCGGTCAGATGCACCGCCGCTGTTTGTGTTTGTGCCGTATAATGACCACTACCTATGACGCGATACAAAAGAAAGGTGTTTGCCCATGCAGGCACAGAAGGCGGAGGGAACCCGCGACCTTATCGGCGCTGAGATGCGCGCTTGGCAAAAGATGCAGCAGATCGCTGCCGGCGTGTTCGAGCCGTTTGGCTTTAAGCCCATCGAGACGCCCGCCATCGAGCAGGTGGACGTGTTTGTCCACGGCATCGGCCAGTCGACCGACGTCGTGCGCAAGGAGATGTTCCGCGTGTTTAGCGGCGCCAACCTGGAGCGCGTCTTTACCGAGGGCACCGATACCAAGCTCAAGCCCAAGCAGCGCCTGGCGCTTCGTCCCGAGGGCACGGCTGGCGTGGTGCGCGCCGTCGTGGAGAACAACTTGGTGCCCCAGGGCTCCACGCCGTTTAAGGCTTACTACGCCGAGGCCATGTTCCGTGGCGAGCGTCCCCAGAAGGGTCGCCTGCGCCAGTTCCACCAGGTGGGCATCGAGTGGCTCGGTGCTCCCGATCCGGCGGCAGACGCCGAGTGCATCATTATGCTCATGGAGTTTTACAAGCGCCTGGGCTTCGATCTGTCCAAGCTCCGTCTGCTCATTAACTCGATGGGCGATGCCCAATGCCGTCCGGCCTATCGCGAGCAGGTTAAGCAGTTCATTCTCGACCATGCCGATGAGATGTGCGACGAGTGCCGCGAGCGCGCCGAGCTTAACCCGCTGCGCGCCTTCGACTGCAAGAACGACCACTGCCGCGAGATCATGGCCGACGCCCCGCTGATGGGCGACAACCTGTGCGATGAGTGCCGCGAGCACTACGAGCAGGTCAAGCGCTATCTGGACGCCGCCGGTATCGAGTACGTCGAGGATCCCACCCTGGTGCGCGGCCTGGACTACTACACCCGTACCGTCTTTGAGGTCGAGGCTCCCGGCGCCGGTGTCGGCTCCATCGGTGGCGGCGGTCGCTATGACGGCTTGGTCGAGCTCGAGGGCGGCAAGCC
>URUI01000006.1 GCA_900551015.1 uncultured Collinsella sp. | reverse complement strand
CTTGGCGGCGGGCGGCGTGTGACCGGGCGCGGTGGTTTTGAACACCAGGCCGTCCACATGCGCACCGGCGCGCTCCATGCGCGCACGGATGATCTCGCGCAACAGCGTCATTTCCTGCGTCCACGAGGGCGAGTCGAGATACACCAGCAGCTCATTGGACTCGGGTAGGTAGCGCAGCCCCGTCACATGCCGTCCCTCGCGCGTGCCCGAGCACACCGCGTTCCATGCGCGATAGACCGCGCGCGACTCCTCGGCGGCCTCCATCTGCGCACGGCGCTTAGGCGTTGCAGCCGCCAGGATGCGCTGGCGCTCTGCGTTCAAAAATCCACTGAAGGCGACTGTCTCGCTCTCGCGCTCGTAATTAGCACGTCTCACCCATGCTCACCACCTTGGCTCGATCAAGCAGGTCATCGGTAAAGTACCCCAGGTTGGTCGTAGTTATGACCGTCTGGATATCATCGCCGATCAGCCGCAGGAAAGCGCCGCGACGCTCGCCGTCGAGCTCGCTCATCACGTCGTCCAAAAGCAGCAGCGGGGCGGTGCCCAGGACATCGCGAGCCACGGCCACCTCGGCCACCTTCCAGGACAGTACCAGCGTGCGCTGCTGTCCTTGGCTGGCAAATGAACGGGCGGAGCGACCCGCCACGGTGAACTCGATCTCGTCGCGATGCGGTCCCACCAACGTCACGCCGCGGCGAATTTCCTCGTCGGCATGCTCGTCAAGGGCGGCCAGCATGCGCTCGTACGCCCAACCCTTCAGCTCTTCGCGATCCTCGACCTGGGGCAAATCCCCCAGCGTGGACGCATAGGTCACGTTGGCAGCCTCGCCGGACGCCACTTGCCCGTAGGCAGTGTGCACATGGCCCGCCAGCCGGTCGAGTAGGGCCAACCGGTGCACGAGCAGGGCCGAGCCCGCGCGAGCAATCGAATCGTTCCACGCGCCGAGCATCTCGCGACAGCACCAGGTCTCCTTGAGCAGGGCGTTACGCTGGGTCACGCAGCGCCCATAGGTGCTCGCAAGATCGGCATAACGCGCGCTCAGCTGCATGCCAAAGTCATCGAGGGCGGCGCGGCGCACACTGGCGCCTCGCTTAACCATGTCCAGATGGTCGGGGCAAAACAGCACGCTCGGCAGAATCCCGCGCACACCGGCGGCAGAGCATCTCTTGCCGTTGCGACTAAACGAGCGCTTACCGTCCTCCGCGCTCAATCCCATATCAAGCACGCGGCCGTCGCCCTCGAGCCTCAGCTCGATCTTGCACGAGCCCACGCCGTCATGGACGAGCTCGGCTGCGGTCGGATGCCTAAACGAGGCGCCGCTCGTCAGCAGCTGCATCGCCTCTATGAGATTGGTCTTTCCCGCCGCGTTGGGTCCCGCAAGTATCGTCACGCCCTCGTCCAGGGCAAGGCGATAGCTATCGAAGCTGCGGTAGTGCGCGACGGAAAGATCGCGGGCGAACATGGTCATGGCGCAGCGCTAGATGCGGACCGGCATGACCAGGTACAGGTAGTTGATCTTGTCGTAGGACTTGAAGATGCCCGCCTGCGAGTAGCTCTTGAGCTCCAGCGTGATCTCCTTCTCCTTGGACAGGGCATTGAGGCAGCCGAAGATGTAGTGGTAGTTGAAGGCGATGGTACCCGACTCGCCCTCAGCCTCGACATCGATCGTCTCCTGCGCAAGGTCCTGGTCATTGGAAATGGAGGACAGGCCCATCTGCCCGTTCTCGACATCGATCTCGAACTTGACGGCGGGGTTGGCGCTCGCGATAACGGCCACGCGCTTGAGGGCGGCGTTAAAGGCGGCGACATCGATCTTGACGCTCGTCACGCACGAATCGGGGATGAGCTGCTTGTAGTTGGGGTACACGCCCTCGATGCGACGCGACACGTAGGTGGTGTTGCCGGCCTCGAAGACGACCTGGGTGTCGGTAGCCCCGATCATGATGGTCGCCTGGCTGGCCATGATGTTCAGCGCGTCGTTAAAGGCGTCAGCCGGAACGTTGAGCTCAAAGGAGCCCTCGAGGGTCGAGGTCTCGACCTGCGTATCGCACACGGCCAAGCGGAAGGAATCGGTCGCCACCAGGCGTACGGTGTTGTTCTCGACCTTCATGTGCACGCCGCCCAGGATGGGGCGAGCCTTGTCGGTCGAGGTGACGCGCCACACGCGGCCGACCATTTCGGACAAGACATCGGTCGGCAGCTCCACGGCACTCTCGATGGCATAGGCCGGAAACTCGGGGAAGTCATTGGCATCGAGCGTGTTCAGCCTAAAAGAGCTCTTCTCGCAACCAATCAGCACCTGGCGCTCGGACAGCTCAAAGGTGACCGGGGCATCGGGGAGGGTCTTGGTGATATTGGAGAGCATCTTACAGGGGATAACCATCTCGCCCTCTTCTTCGACATGCGCCGCGATGCGATGACGGATCGAGATGGTGTAGTTAGAGGTCTGGAATTCCAAGATGCCGTCTTGGGCCTTAACGAGCACGCCCGACAGGATGGGGAGGGTGGATGCCGAAGCGACACCCTTCATAACGACGCCGATGGCTTGTGTAAGCGAGCTCTGGCTGACGGTGAACTTCATCTTTTAATACCTTTCTATAGATATAAATATCTTAATAATAGTAATAGCACTGACGAAACTGTTGATTACTCCCAAAGACGCAGGTCAGACCCAGAAAGAGAATCGACAGCAACCTGTGTGCAACAGGGGTGGTTTTCCACGTTCAAAACCTGCGCAAAACTTTTCATCACCGCAGGTTGGGTTTTAGACACCTTATGCCCGTGGTTTCGACAAGTTTTCAACAGGTGTCTCTATTTCCCTACGAGCGCAGTGTAATTTTATCGCGCAGCGACTTGAGGTCTTCGGTGACGGTGCGGTCTTCCTGGATCATCTTCTGGACCTTTTTGTAGCTCGTACTGACGGTCGAGTGGTTGCGGTTGCCAAATTCGGCGCCCACCGCCGTGGTCGTCATCTCGCACATCTCGATGGCCAAGTAGATAGCGATATGGCGTGCTTTGGCGATATTGGCGTTGCGACGCGGGCCGATGAGCTCCTCGTGCGTCACGCCGTACTGCTCTTCGATGACGGACTGAACCGTCTGGACGTTGATCTTTTTGGCCGATGTGTCGAAGTACTGGCTGGCGATGGCGTCGATATCGTCAAAGGTGAGCTCCCCGCCCTCGCGCTCGCGGTCGCCCGCCTCGCCGGCGCAGCGCTCGCAGAAGCTCTCGAGTTCGCGGATGTTGGTGCCCGAGACCTCGGCCATGTGTTTAAAGTGCTCGTCGGTCAGGTGCCCGCCGTCGCCCCCATAGGCCGCCAGCAGCGAGTCGTCGCCTGCCTCGGGAGCGGCGACGATGGTGTTCTCGTAATAGCGCTGCAAGATCTTGTATTTCATCTCGTAGCTGGGCTCTGCGACCAGGCAGAGCATGCCGGCGTTGAAGCGGCTGGTCAGACGCTCGTCCATGCTCAGGTCCTTGGGGGCGCGGTCTGCCGCGATGACGACCTTCTTGTTGTTGCGGATGAACTCGTCCATGAGCTGGAAAAAGTAGTCCACGCTCGCGCGCTTGCCGATGATGTTTTGGATGTCATCGATGATGAGCACGTCCACGCCGTGGTATGCCTGCATGATAGGGGCGTTGCTCTTCTTTTGGCGGTCGAACTCGGTCATCAGGTCGTCCAGATATGCCTGGGAGTTGGCATACTTGACCTTGATCTCGGGCGACTTCTCGGCGAGCTCGTTTTTGATGGCAAGCAGCAGGTGCGTCTTGCCCAGGCCCGATTTGCCGTAGATGAACAGCGATGTGCACGTGCCGCGCTCGTCCGCGAGGGCGGCAAACTTGAGTGCCGAGCGATAGGCATGGCTGTTCTCGGGGCCGTAGACAAAGTTCTCAAAGGTAAATTTTGAGTTCGCGGCGAGCGGGGCTCCATCCGCATTCTGCTCGGCCGGTACGGTCGGTGCTGGCATGGGTGAAGCGGGGGTCGCAGCTTGCGTGGACTTAGTCGGCGCTCCGCCCTTCATCTGGTTCATCATGCGACGAAAATCATCGGCCGAGAGCGTGTTCTTGATTGCAATGCCCGAATCCGCGCCCGCCGCTGCGTCGTGAGCGATAGGCATGTGCGTGACGGGTGCGTTCGTTGACGTCGCCGCCGCGGTCGGCAACGGTGCCATGGTTTCACGGGAAACATCGCCGTGCTGGTGCTCGATTGTCGGCACGTCGCCTGCGGAGGCCGGCACCGCCGGGGAAGCAGCGGGAGCCGTGGCGGGCGCCGTCGCGGCAGCGGATTCCGTCGCGGCGCCTTGCGGTGCCACGATGTCGAGCGCGATCGGAGCAAAGGCGATTTCTTCCAGATAGGCCTCAATGGTCGGCTGATGCTTTTTGAGCTGCGCGATGGCAAAGCGCGAGGGGGCCTCGATCGTGAGCGTATCTTCGGTTAGGCTTATGGCGCGCGATTGCCCCAGCATGTTGATGAGGCGTGCATCTTGGCCGTCGCGCTGGCAAAAGGCGATGGCATCCCCCAGGATGATGCTTGCTTCCTCGTCCACTATCTCTCCCGTTCTTTAGCTCTGAGCTCGCACGCGAGCGGCGCCGAGTTCGGTCAGATGGTATTTCTGGCCATGCTTGATGACCAAGCCGGCCTGCGCCAAGTCATTGAGCGTGCGTGACCAAGTGGGGGCCGAGTTTCCAAACGCCCTCGCCAGATCGGTAGCACCGCACGCTTGATTTTGCGCCAGATAGCCCAGCGCGGCGTTGCCGCGATCGCTTACGAACACGTCCGGTTGTGGCTGCGCATACTGATTTGCTGCATTAGGATACATCATTTGAGCTGCTGGTTGTTGAGAACTCTGCATCGGCGGCATTTGCTGTTGAAAACTTTGAGGCCACTGTTGGTAAGGCTGCGGAGTCATCTGCTGGGCCCAGGGGTTGTGCTGCTGCTGCGGCATCTGCTGGTACGGCTGCTGATATCCCTGCTGGTACTGCTGTGGGAACTGCTGGCCATACCCCAGTGGCGGCATCTGCTGATATGGATATCCCTGTTGGTACGGCTGATATCCCATTTGCTGGCCACCCGGTGCCCCCGTCGCCTGCTGCATTGCTGCTGCATCCTGATCCGCCAGCGGCATGGCCTCTGGCACGTTTGGCGGCATCGACATCGACGCCGCCTGGGACTCTTGTGTAGGAAGCATTCCGGGCTGCTGCATCTGTCCCACGCGGGGCTGCATCTGTTGCGTTGCCATGGGCTGCTGCGCAAAAGCTCCCGGCAGGGGATATGCGGGCTGCTTCGTCTCGGGCCGCACGGCAGCACCGCGCCCGCCGGCGCGTTCGATTTCCTGCACGCGTTTAGGATCCAGGCTTACCGTAACCACGGTGCCGTTGCCCATGTTGTCCTCGATGGACACGGCCCCGCCGGCGTTTTCCAAATACTCCTGCACCATGGGAAACCCTGCTCCGGTTCCACGGATATAGCGCTTCATCTTGCTGTTTGCGCTGGTAACGCCAAAGTCGAAAGCGCGCTCCTTGTCGTCGATGCCGGGTCCTTGATCAGCAAAGCGGATGGTGTCTCCGCCGTCCAGAATCGAGATGATGGGCTCGGCAAAGTGCGCGTGGATAAAGTTTTCGACAATCTCGCGGATGACCATGAGCGAGATATGGCCACCTTGTTCTTTCATGCACTGGTAGACGGTGTTGGTCGTCTCTTCCAAATACGTGCGGACATCTTGCGGATCAATGACGATCACACGCGGTGTCGACAGCATGTCGTCATAGACGGCGATGCGCGCGGCGTACATGGCTTTTGGCGCCTGCGTGGTCGTCTGCTCGCCTTCCTCACGCTCTTCGCGCACGCCGGTGATGTGCTCGTTGTCGGGTGCCGGGTCTCCGGAATCGACCATGGTGTAAAAGTCGTCAGACATGCCGCTCGCAATCTTTCAAAAGGTTTCGAACAAATAGTAGCTCACCGTGCAATGTTTCTCATCTTTCGACAACTTTTCAAAACATGTTGAAAACTTTGGAAAATGGACGAAAAGTTCTCAACATTGCCAACATGACCTGTTGAAAACTCGATGAAATATCGTGAAAAGTTGCCATGCACCGCTAAATCGAGCTCGGCTTATGGGGGAACCGTGTGAACTGCGTAACCTTTTACCTTTGATTTCTTGACATTTGAACATTGATTTCCCTACAATCTTCAAGCTCACGTGTCTATATCTGCGTCCGCGCCCCCGCGGACACTCGAAATGCAGCAGGAGGAACTTAAGATGAAGCGTACGTATCAGCCTAATAAGCGTAAGCGTGCCAAGACCCATGGCTTCCGTGCCCGTATGGCCACTAAGGGTGGTCGTGCCGTGCTCGCCCGTCGTCGCGCCAAGGGCCGCAAGCGTCTCACTGTCTAGCAGCGATACACACATCTCGCATGAAGACTATTAAGTCTCGGCAAGATTTCGAGCATGTGTTCAGTCAGGGGCGTCGTTTCAATCACCCTCTGATTCGAATGACCATATGTGAATCGGTTGGCGAAGGCGACTCCGGAAGGGTCGCCTTCGTTGGTGCTAAACGGCTCGGTTGTGCTGTCGTGCGCAACCGTTCTAAGCGTGTGATGCGCGAGGCCGCCCGCAGCTGTGGATTTCCCGTTGCGGGTTATGACATCATCTTGTTCGCAACTCCCAAGACGAGGGTTTCTTCGCCTCAGGAGATGGACAATGCATTGCGTTCGCTTATGAAACGCGCCGGCGTTGCCGGGGAGGAGCGATGAGCAATCACGTTTTGCGACGTGTTGCCATCGCTCCTATTCGCATATATCAACAGGTTATTTCGCCCTTATTGCCTGACGCCTGCATTTATTACCCAACGTGCTCGCAATACGCCGTCCAGGCGATTGAGAAGTACGGTGTTTTGAGAGGCTGCTGGCTTGCCGTGAGGCGCATCGCTCGCTGCAATCCCCTGCACGTCGGCGGTTATGACCCTGTGCCCTAGCGGGCACTCGCTATCGGAGGAAAACTTACATGTGGGATTGGATCGTTAACATCCTTTTCGAGCTGCTCAAGCTCATCCAGACCTTTGCGGTCGACTGGGGCCTGTCCATCATCATCCTGGTGGTCATCATCCGTCTGCTGCTGACGCCGCTTATGCTCAAGTCGACTAAGTCGACGGCACGCATGCAGGTGCTGCAGCCCAAGATGCTCGAGATCCAGGAGCGCTATGCCGACGATCCCCAGCGTCAGGCCGAGGAAATGCAGAAGTTCTACAGCGAGAACAAGTTCAACCCGATGGCTGGTTGTCTGCCGCTGTTGATTCAGATGCCTGTCCTGTTCGCCCTATTTACGCTGCTGCGTAACCTGCCGGACTACTTTAACGACGGCACGTTCTCGTTCTTTAATATTCTGCCCGACCTGACCACCACGCCGAGTGCCTCCTTTGCCGATGGCTTTATGGTCGCGCTGCCTGCGCTGGTCTGCCTGATCCTGTTCGCTGTCCTGACCCTGATTCCGCAACTCTATATGTCGCGCAACCAGACCGGCCAGCAGGCTCAGAGCATGCGTATGATGGCCGTTGTCATGACGGTCATGATGCTTTGGATGGGCTGGAGCCTTCCCGTTGGTGTTCTGCTGTACTACGACGTCTCGTCTGCTTGGCAGGTTATCCAGCAGATTTTTGTGACGCAGAAGGTCATCGACAAGGCGAAGGCCGATGAGGAGGAGCGCCTTAAGAACGCGCCGCTGCAGGTTGAGGTCACTCGTCGCGAGAAGAAGCCGCGCCCGCACAAGAAGAAGTAGCGGGATATCAATCTTATTTAGGTACCTAACTTTTGGAGTACGTTATGTCTGAAGAGATCATCGAGGATATGCTTGAGGAGGTTGCCCCGCAGGTCGCGGGCGATTATCCCGAGATTGCACAGCGCTACAAGGCCGGTGAAGAGCTGACCGACGAGGAGCTCGACACCATTGCCGATGTCGCGATTTCCATCCTGCGTTCCATCCTTTCGCACTTCGATGCCGCCAACTCTCCTATCGATGAGTATGAGGGCGACGAGGGTGAGCTGATTCTGGATGTAACGGCTCCCGACCTTGCTGTTCTCATTGGCCGTCATGGTCGCACCCTTGATGCCCTTCAGGTTATGTTCTCATTGCTGGTGAGCCGCAAGCTCGGCTTTAGATATCCGGTTGTAGTGGACGTCGAGGGATACAAGAGCCGCCGTCAGGACAAGGTTGCCTCCATGGCTCAGTCTGCTGCCGAGCGTGCCATCCGCACTCATAAGAGTGTTTCGCTTCCGCCCATGAATGCCTACGAGCGCCGACTGGTTCACATTGCACTTCGTGGCAATGACGCCGTCGATACTCATTCTGAGGGTTCTGACCCCGATCGCCATGTGGTGATTGTTGCTCGATAATCTACTCGAGCTTATGCTTAAGGGGACGTGGTTTCCACGTCCCCTTTTTTTGTCAAAAGTTCTCGATACACTGATTTTTGTCAGAAAGGAGCTTTCGTTGTTAGTTCTTACTGATCAGCAGGCTGACGAGATGTTGAGTCGTCTAACTTCCTATTGCAAAGAGTATTCCTTGAGCGTAACTGATGTTGAGCTGAGGAAATGTATTCAGCATTTGGATTTGGTTCTGGAAACAAATAAGACAACCAATCTCACCCGTATTCTTAACATAGAAGATGCTGCGGTACTACATATCCTCGACTCTCTTGTTTTGCTCCCTTATATCAATAAGGCTCCTGAGGGAGCTTTGCTCGATATGGGAACAGGTGCGGGCTTCCCCGGTATTCCTTTAACCATAACCACGCATCGTAAAGCTACTTATATTGACTCTGTTGGCAAGAAGGTTGATGCTGTCAATTCTTTTGTCCATGCTCTTGGATTGAAACATGCTCATGCCGTTCATGATCGTCTTGAAGAATATGCTCGAAGCCATAAGAAGCAGTTCTCTGTCGTAACCGCCCGCGCACTGGCCCCTCTACCGATTCTTGTTGAGTATGCGGCTCCGTTCCTCAAGGATGGAGGTCTATTTGTTATCACCAAGGGTAATCCTTCGGATGAGGAGCTTGCTTCCGGCATGTCAGCAGCTAAGATTTGCGGCTTCACTTTGCTTCTGAATGACGCAATCGATTTGCCTGAGGGCTTGGGCCACAGGGAGTTCATTGTTCTTAAGAAGAGTCATCCAGCATCCGTTTCATTGCCTCGTGCAAATGGCATGGCAAAGAAGAATCCGCTTGCCTAGATGTTTCACGTGAAACATAATGGATACTACAACTTGCAGTGTTTCACGTGAAACATGGCGGTTGATATCGAATCGGAATGTTTCACGTGAAACATCCTCCGTTTGACAGCTTTAATACACACCAGGAGGGACCGTGGGATTTCGCGACGTTAAGCGTTCTAAGAGCGCAAAAGACACGCGTATCATTGCAATCATCAATCAAAAAGGCGGCGTCGGTAAGTCAACGACGGCTGTAAACCTTGCAGCAGCACTGGGTGAGCAGGGTCGTAAGACACTGATTGTCGATTTTGATCCGCAGGGAAACAGTACCAGTGGATTTGGAATTGAAAAAGAAGACCTTGATCACTGCATCTATGATGCATTGTTGAATGATGTGCCGGCAGAATCGCTTGTTCTTGATACAAATTGCAAAAAGGTATTCGTAATTCCAGCTACGATTCAGCTTGCAGGTGCCGAAATTGAGCTCGTAAGCGCAATTGCTCGTGAAACCCGCCTCAAAGATTTGCTTGAGCCGATTCAGGACGAGTTCGATTTTATTTTCATTGACTGTCCTCCTTCGCTCGGCCTGCTTACTATCAATGCCCTGACCGCAGCAGATAGCGTTTTGATTCCAATCCAGTGTGAGTATTACGCACTCGAGGGCGTTACGAAGCTGCTTGAGTCAATGAAGATGGTCAAATCACGTCTGAACAAGGGCTTAGACACCTATGGTGTGCTTATGACCATGTATGACTCGCGTACTTCTCTATCGAATCAGGTTGTTGAGGAGGTTCAATCGTACTTTGGTGATAAGGCATTTAAGACGCTAATCCCCCGTACGGTTAAAATCTCCGAAGCTCCGTCTTTTGGAGAACCGGTAATTACCTATGCACCTCAAAATAAGGGTGCAAAAGCGTATATGAACCTTGCAAAAGAGGTGATCAAGCGTGCCTAGTGTAAAGAAACGTGGCGGATTGGGACGTGGACTCAATGCTTTGGTCTCAGAGGCCGAGTATGAGACCGGTGGTTCTGCTGTATCTGCTTCAAATGCCGCATCTGTAACAAAACTACCTATTGAGGATATCGTTCCCAACCCTAATCAACCGCGAATTCAGTTTAATGAAACTGAACTTCGCGAGTTGAGCGAGTCAATCCAAGAGCATGGCGTTTTGCAGCCGCTCTTGGTTCGCAAGCATGGAAACGGCTATGAGATTATCGCTGGTGAGCGTCGTTACCAGGCGTCAAAGCTTGCTGGTCTTGAGGAGCTGCCTGTCATCATTAAAGATGTTAATGATGAAGAGATGCTGGCTCTTGCTCTTATCGAAAACCTTCAGCGTTCTGATCTGAATCCCGTCGAAGAGGCTAAGGGCTATCGCCAGCTCATTGATGCCAGCGGTATGACCCAGGAGGCATTGTCGAAGGCAGTAAGCAAGTCACGCTCTGCAATTACAAATTCGTTGCGCCTTCTCGATCTCCCCGAAGTAGTTCAGCAGATGATTTTTGAGGGTAAACTTACTGCTGGTCATGCACGTGCGATTCTTGCAGTTCCCTATGAGGATGCTCGAATTCGACTTGCAGAAAAGGTTGTTGCAGAGGGCCTTTCCGTAAGAGCGACAGAAAATCTTGCTTCATTGTTTTCTGCCGGAGAGACGCCTAAGACGCCGAGGCCTGCAACGCCTCAGTCTTTTAAAAAGGCTGCCCGTGTGCTTCGCCAGGTATTTAATACCAACGTGCGTGTGAAGAGCTCGCGTGGAAAGAATAAGATTGAAATTGAGTTTAAAGACGAAGAAGAGCTTTCTCGTATTCTTGGTGAAATGATTCAGTTTGATCAAGGGGGCCAAGATGAGGAATAAGATTATAACTGCGATTGCATTGGCGACGACTGTCGCGGCTGGTGCCTTTGCTGGCTATAAGATCGCGACAGACGATGAACTTCGGGGTCGTTTGCTTCGTAGCGCGCAAGATATCGTCGATACTTCAAAGAAGAAAATGGATGTTATGACAGAAGATGTTGCCATGCGTACTGCTCAGGTAACGAAGAATCCCAAGATTAATCAAGGTTGGGTTAGCAACCAATGGGAAAATGTAGGCTATTAGGTACCTAACAATTACCCTGCATATTTTGAGGGGCCCTTGTCTGATTCATGAGACAAGGGCCCTTTATTTTGTCCGTAAATAATGGGAAAGGTAGCAGTTGGTCCAAAATTGAGGTCGATAAATGAAACGGCCCCGGTTGCATATCCTGCAACCGGGGCCGTTCGATGTTTCACATGAAACGTATTGGGGTGCGACTCCCCTATGCGTTCTTCTGAACTTTGAAGCGCTGCTTCAGCTGTCCGCAAGCGGCGTCAATATCGTTACCACGGGAGTTACGAATCGTGGTCTCGATGCCACGGGACTCAAGACGACGCTGAAGATCCTCAACCTTATGAATCGGCGACGGCTTGAGCGGGCTGCCCTCGATGTCGTTAAGCTGAATCAGGTTAACGTGGCACAGCGTTCCCTCGCAGAAGTCGCAGAGCGCCTGCATCTCGGGATTCGTATCGTTGACGCCTTCGATCATGGCATACTCATAGGTCGGGCGGCGGCCAGTCTTCTCGGTGTAGAGCTGAAGCGCTTCGTGAAGGCGAAGCAGCGTGTATTTCTTAACACCGGGCATGAGCTTATTGCGCGTCGACTGGATGGCGGAATGCAGGGAAACGGCAAGAGTGAACTGCTCGGGGATATCGGCAAATTTGCGAATACCGGGAATAACGCCGCTGGTGGAGACAGTGAGGTGACGAGCGCCGATACCGATGCCATCGGGGTCGTTGAGGATACGCAGTGCCTTGAGAACCTCGTCGTAGTTGGCAAACGGCTCGCCCTGGCCCATGAAGACAACGCTTGTGGCACGCTCGCCAAAGTCGTTGGATACATGAAGCACCTGGTCGACGATCTCTTGAGCGGTCAGAGAGCGCTTGAGGCCGTTGAGACCGGTAGCGCAAAAGGCACAGCCCATGCCGCAGCCTGCCTGGGTGGAAACGCAGACGGAAAGCTTGTTACGACGGGGCATGCCGACAGTCTCGACGGGAATGCCATCGTGGTACTCGAGCAGATACTTGCGCGAGCCATCTTTGGAAACCTGCTTGGTGAGTTCAGTCGGCGTATCAAAGGCAAAAGCCTCTTTAAGTTGCTCACGGAAAGCCTTGGGGAGGTTGGTCATATCGTCAAACGAACAAACGTTCTTCTCGAAGACCCATTCGATGAGCTGCTTCGCGCGGAAGGCGGGCTGGCCAAGTTCGGTCACGAGCTCGCGAATATCGTTTTGGCTCAAGTCGCGAATGTCCTGAGATTTAGTCCTGGGATTCATGGAAGCCTTTCGATTTTGGGGAAACGTAGAGGGTATCGCTACAATATGGTATCAGCTGCAGAAATTATAGAGGAGGAGTCTGCCCATGCCGGGTAAAAACCTAGAGAACATGCACGTAGCGGTCTTGGCGGGCGGTCATTCCGCTGAGCGCGAGATCTCGCTCAATTCGGGAAAGAACGTCGTGGCTGCCTTGAAGGAGGCCGGCTACACTTCGGTGGAGCTGATCGACACGGCTGCCGATGATTTTATGGTAACCATGGCGACCGGCGGTTTCGATGTGGCATTTATCGCCATGCACGGCGCCGGCGGTGAGGATGGCGCCATGCAGGGTGCCATGGAGACCCTGGGTATCCCCTACACGGCCTCGGGCGTACTTGCCAGCGCCTGCGGTGCCGACAAGGAGGTCTCTAAGCTCCTATACGCCAAGGCGGGCATTCCCATTGCCCCCGGCCTTGCGCTCGAGGTGGGCGATGAAGTCGATATCGATCATATCGTCGAGGTTTGTGGCGAGCGCTGCTTTGTGAAGCCGGCCGTCAACGGTTCCAGCTATGGCATTTCCCTGGTCCATGAGCCCTCCGAGCTGCCCGCGGCAATCGCCAAGGCGTTTGAGTACGGCGACAAAGTGCTGGTCGAGAAGTGCATCGAGGGTACCGAGGTCACCGTCGGCGTATACGGCGAAGATGACGTGCGCGCCCTGCCGATTGTCGAGATTCGTAAGCCCGAGGACTGCGAGTTCTACGATCTGGACGTGAAGTATGTCGACCCTACGGATATCCATCGCATTCCGGCGCAGATTTCACCCGAGAATTACGCTCGCGCTCAGGAACTTGCCTGTGCCGCTCACAAGGCCCTCGGTTGCCTGGGTATCTCGCGCAGCGACTTTATTGTGAGCGAGGACGGCCCCGTTATCCTCGAGACCAATACCATTCCCGGCATGACCGATACGTCGCTGTATCCGGATGAGATCCGCCACACCGACGACATGACGTTCCCGCAGGTCTGTGACAGCCTGATCCGTATGGGCCTTCGTCGAGCGGGCATTGCATGCTAATCGAGGACGCGGTTTCGTCAGGAACGCCGCAGTTTGTCATCGACTCCTATGCCACGCTTGCCGACCGCGCCAAAACGCAGTCCTTCGGCCTTATCGAGGAAGATGTGATTATCCTCGATACCGAGACCACGGGTCTTTCGGTGCAGGACAACGAGCTGATCGAGATCTCGGCGGCCCGTCTTTCGGGCCGCGAGGTCATCGACCGCTTCGATACCTTCGTGCATCCCAGGCAGCTGATTCCCGCCGAGATTACCGAGCTCACGAGCATTACAAATGCCGATGTTGCAGATGCCCCGTCGGCGGTTGAGGCCGTCGCCGCTCTCGCCGATTTTGTCGGTGGCTGCCCGGTGATCGCACACAACGCCACGTTCGACCGCTCGTTTATCGAGTCGGTCAAAGGCGGCGTCAACGTGAGCGATATTTGGATCGATTCGCTGGCGCTGTCGCGCATCGCGCTTCCGCGCCTGGCCTCGCACAAGCTGTCTTTTATGGCCGATCTGTTTGGCTGCGACTCGGTATCACACCGTGCCAATGCCGACGTCGACGCTCTGTGTGGCGTATGGCGCGTGTTGCTCGTGGCGCTCACCGACTTGCCCCAGGGCCTCATGGCGCGCCTAGCCGACATGCACCCGGATGTGCCTTGGTCCTATCGTCCTATCTTCTCGTTCTTGGCGGGGCAGAACCTTGGTTCTATCTTCTCTCTCAGCGCCGCTCGTACTGACGTTCTCAAGGCCGATCGCGCCGATGATCGCGTTGATGCGGACGAGCTGCCGGTCCTTAAGATGCCGAGCCGCGAGGAAATCGAGGCGGACTATGCCCCGGGCGGCCTGGTTAATCGCATGTATCCCACGTACGAGCCGCGCGATGAGCAGATTGCGATGGCGCTCGAGGTCCGTGATGCGTTGGTCACGGGCACTCATCGTGTAATTGAGGCGGGCACAGGCGTCGGCAAATCGATGGCCTATCTGGTGCCTTTTGCCGAGGCGGCACGCCGTAACAACATCACGGTTGGTATTGCGACCAAATCGAACAATCTTGCCGACCAGCTCATGTACCATGAGCTGCCAAAACTTGCCGAGCAACTGGACGGTGGTCTGTCATTTTGCGCTCTCAAGGGGTATGACCACTATCCGTGCCTGCGCAAGCTCGAGCGCATGAGCCGAGGCCAGGTCGAGATTACCACCAAGCGCGATCCGGCGGACACGCTCACGGCGGTCGCGGTCATTATGGCGTACGTCTGCCAATCAGCCGATGGCGACCTCGACTCGCTCGGCATTCGGTGGCGCAGCGTCAACCGCCCCGACTTTACGACGGCCTCGCGCGAGTGTGCCCGTCGCCTCTGCCCGTTTTTCCCTGATAAATGTTTGGTCCACGGTGCTCGCCGTCGTGCGGCACATGCCGATGTGGTGGTCACCAACCATTCCCTGCTGTTCCGCAATGTCGCGGCCGAGGGCAGGATTTTACCTCCGATTCGTCATTGGGTAATCGACGAGGCCCATTCCATCGAGCGCGAGGCGCGCCGCCAGTGGGCGCGCGTGGTGTCGGCGGACGAATCGCGCGTTCTGTTTGAGCGCCTGGGTGGCTCGAGCACCGGCGCGCTAAGCCAGGTTTCCCGTGATTTGGCAACCTCCGAGGGCTCTACGCTCTATCTGGGCCTTACTGCCAAGGCGACCTCGACGGTTGCGCGTGCGAGCATGGCGATCGCCGACGTGTTCGATGGCGTTCGCGAGCTCGGCCGCCGTGCCCGTGGGGGTTATGACAATGCCAATCTATGGATTGGCCCCGAGCTGCGCGAATCTGACGACTGGCATGATTTCTTACAGTCGGCCTACGCTGCCATCGACGCATTGGAGCAAGCTGACAAGAGCGTCGACGCTCTGGTGCAAGCCGTCGCTGCCGATAAGCCCGAGGTTGTTGTCGACCTGGGTGATATCTCGCGCCGCCTGCACGAGCTGGTCGAGAACCTCAAACTCATCATTGATGGCACCGATGAACACTATGTATATTCGCTGCAGGTCAATCGCAGGTTGCGTGCCGGCGGAGAGTCGATGACCGCAGAGCGCATCGACATTGGCGAGGCCTTGGCAACCGAGTGGCTGCCCGAGGTTCACACGGCTATCTTTGCCTCGGCAACCATGACGGTGTCCAAAAGCTTTGAGCACTTCAACCATGCTGTCGGCCTCGATCGCATCGGTGCTTCAACATCCTCATCGCTGCACTTGGACTCGAGCTACGACTTCGATTCGAACATGGCTGTAGTCGTTGCGGGCGATATCCCCGATCCGCGCGATCGTGAGAACTATCTTACGGCGCTCGAGCGCGTGCTGGTCGACGCCCATCTTGCCATGGGCGGATCGGTGCTCACGTTGTTCACCAATCGGCGCGACATGGAAGACCTGTACGCCCGCGTTGAGCCCAAGATGGCCCGTGCGGGTCTGGAACTCAACTGCCAGCAGCGCAACTCATCTCCTCGTCGCCTGCGCGACCGGTTTATCAACGAGCCGACCTCGTCGCTTTTTGCGCTTAAGGCCTTCTGGGAGGGGTTTGACGCCAGCGGCGAGACGCTGCGTTGCGTCATCATTCCCAAGCTGCCGTTCTCGAGCCCCACGGACCCGCTCTCGTGCGAGCGCAACCTGCGCGAAGACCGCGCTTGGGCACGCTATTCGCTGCCCGAGGCGGTGCTCGAGGTTAAGCAGGCGGCCGGCCGCCTTATCCGCTCGTCGACCGATTGCGGCGTGCTGATTCTGGCCGACCCGCGCCTGGTGACGAAGGGCTACGGGAAGAAGTTCTTAACGTCGCTGCCCACGAGCTCTTATCAGCGCATCGAATCGGCGCAGATCGGTCACTATCTGCAACTGTGGCGCGCACGCCACGAGCGGCGGCGCTAAAGCGGACAGACGAGGGTTTTTGCCATATCGCACAGACGCTTTGACAGGGCGGGGTCATCCAAGATGCGGATGGCTCCGCCCGCTGCGATTATCTGGCTCAATAGCCAACGCTCGGAGCCGTAATGCACGGTTACCGTTGCCATGTCTGCACCGCCGCGCTCGATGAGGGTGATGCCGGCCCAGTCCAGATGCTCCGCCATATCGAATGGCATCAAGAGCTTTGCGCTACGCTGCGTCCGGGCAAGGGAGTCGTGGAGGGATGCAACGTCCGGTGCGTGAGGCACGACGGAGTCTTCCGTCAAGGCGAGTCCCTCGATTTTATCCATGCGATAGGTGCGCTGCTCATCGACTGCGATGTCCCAGGCAATCAGGTATGTTTGGTCGCCGTTTGCCGTAATGCGCAAGGGGTCGACCAGACGCTCGCGTGACCGTGCATCGTCCATCGAGCGATACGAGATGAGGCAGCGAACGCCGTCCTGAATGGCGCAGCTCAGCTGCTGCCAGTGCGACCCGTGGTTGACGGTGTCAAAGACGCACTGGTTATAGCCGAGCTCTTCGGGTAGAAGAGCGTGTCGAATCCGAGCTGCCGTCTGCGGCTCGATCCCCAACGATTCAAGTTCGTGGTTGAGCACAGCGCCCTCGGCGGTACTCAAGCGCAGCGGTAGCACACGTCCGGCGTCACCGGTGAGGACCACACGCTCGCCGTGGCATTCGCAGATGATGCGCGCACCCGATTCTCGGTCCGCGAGCGTCGAGACGATCTCGAGAATCTCGTCGAGCGACACTCCCGTGATGTCAAAGCGACTGCAAATCTCAGTTCGTGTCATGCCGCTCTCGCCGGCGGCGTAGAGGGCCTCCATGATGTCGATGGCGCGCGAGAGCCTCTGCTCGCTGGTGAGTTTACGCACGGGCATGCTCGTGCACCGTCCTTTCAATGAGGTGGTTCCACGCCTGCTTAAGCGATTTGGGGGCCATGGGCCTCATGCCGTCCGTGGCGTGGGCCATGCAAAATGAGGCGGCGGCTTCAAGATCGCGCACGTCAACGGTCCAAGTCCATCCCGAATCGGTGTGTGCGAGCTCACCTCGCCCGCGCGTGAGGCCGTTGATCATATCGATCTGCGTCTGCGGGGCGAACGAGAACGTAGCCGCAACGGGCGGGCGGTCGGCAAAATCGAATTCAAAGAACAGGTAGTCGCTGAGGTTGAAGTCCGCAGGGATGGCGTAGGCCTTCGAAGGACGCCATGCGCGAACGATACGGTCGCAGCGGAATGTCCTGATGTCGTCGGTGACATTGTCGAGGCCGCAGAAGTACGCCACGCCCTCGCGTTCGAACATGCCGTAGACACAGACGGTACGTTCTTTCTGCTCGCCGCGTCCGTTCTGATATAAAAATCGCAGCGCGCATCGCTCGGCAAAGGCGCTCCATACCGCATCGACGGTGGGAGAGCGGCGGATCGGTACTTCGTCCACCGTCGTCCTGCCGGTGAGGTAGGCAATTTTGGAGCGAATATCGGCAAGCGGCGCGGCAAAGGTGGAAGAGCCGGCCGCTAGCGTCTGGTCGATGGCGTTGAGTAGGATATCGGCGTCGTCTGCGGTGATGAGGCCGCCTGCAGCAAACGTGTGCTCGCGGTCGATTGTCCACGAGCTTTCCTCGGTCTCCTGCGCACCGGCGGGGCGAACCTCCTTGATTAAGATGCCACGCTCGAGCAGTTTGTCACGATCGCGCCGAAACTTGCGCTTATCCGAGTCGATATTGCCCGAGCCATATCCCAGGTCAGAATCCAAGACGATCTGCTCGGTCGTCAGCGGTTCGGGGGAGCTGTTGAGCACAAAGAAAAGATTGAGGATGCGCTGAGCCGTTTTATCGAAACCGGGCTCCGAATTCCCCTTTTTAATTGTCGCGGTCGCGTCGCTTGCCGTCATAGAGTCCTCGCATGAGAAGGTGGTTTGCTGCCATGATTTTAGTCCGATATGGAGATTAGGCTATATCCTTGTCCGCTCGAGGCGTTAAGATGGCCCGAATTCGGTCGTTTGCGCTCGCTCGGGGTATACTTTCGACTATATACGGTTCTAATGTGCATGCATTGGGCCTATTTGTCGGATTATGGATGTGGAGCGCACATGGCGAACACCCAGAACTATATTAACCACCTGCTGCAGAACACCGGCATTACGCCGGCATGCAGCGAAGAAGAGCGCTTGGCTGCCGAGGATATCGCTCAGATCTTCCGCAACCACGGCTTTGACCCCGAGGTTCAGGAGTTCAATGCCCCGGCGCCCAGTAGATTGGCATTTGCCGTTACCGGTATTCTTGCGTTTGCCGGCGCCCTGCTGATGGGCATCGGCGGCGGTATCGGCTTGGTCGGCACCTTGCTGGCCATTGTCGGCGCCGTTCTTTACGTGCTCGAGCGCACGGGCCACCCCGTGGTTTCGCGCCTGGGCAAGACGGGCGTGAGCCAAAATGTCATCGCCTACCACAAGGCCTCGGGCCCGCTCGCGTCTCCGCGCAACCGCCCGGTGGTCGTTGTCGCACACTACGACTCTCCCCGTGCTGAGCTGCTCGCCCGCGAGCCCTATGCTTCGTATCGTGCGCTCATCGCCAAGCTGTTGCCCGTTGCCACGATTGCCCCTGCTGCCGTTGCCATCCTGCGTATCCTGCCGCTCCCCGGCGCGCTCAAGGTTCTGCTGTGGATTGTCGCGATCCTCGCTTCCCTCGTTGCACTTGCCAACGCGGCAAACATCATCTCTAACCGCCACGTTCTTCCCTATACGTCCGGCGCGGTGTGCAACAAGTCTTCTGTCGCCGCTATGCTCGGCGTTATGGACAACGTTGCTCCCTTCCAGGGCGAGAACGAGTTTCCCGACGATGTTCCGTTCGATACCTATTTTGGGGAGCAGAAACGTCGTGCCGAGGAAATGGCGCGCGCGGCGGCGGAGTATGCCGCGGCCCAGCAGCAAAACGACTACGGCAACACCATCGAGTACGAAGAGCCTACCTACGCCGAGGACGAGTTCGGTCAGCCGATTGCTCCCGACGCTCAAACCGAGCCCGAACAGGGCGAGGCTTTTGACGAGCAGATTGAGGGCTTTGAGGGTGCGTCTGCCGACGAGACGCTGATTGGCGCCATCGTGCCCGAGGATCAGAATCAGGCTGTCCAGGCCGAAGAGTTCAATGACGAGGTTCCCGCTGCTGAGCCGGCGGAGGAGCCTGCCGCGGCCGAGCCCGAGCCCAAGCTCTATCGCAACGCCGCCGGCAACATTCGCTTTGGTTCGGATGCCATCCGTGCACTCGGAATGCTTCCCGAGTCCTGCACGCTCGATTACGAGGAGGGCGAGGAGCCGACGTTTGAGCCCGAGCCTGCGCCCGTTGTCACTGCGGATGATGAGTCTGCCGCGGTTACCGCTGCCGTTGCCGAGCCCGAGGCGGTGTCCGCGATCGATCCCGCGGCAGGACTGGACATTTTGGCTCCCGCCGCGCCGGCGCAAGACGTTGCGGACGAGTCTGACGACGATTACGTTGAACAGCCGAGGCGCGTGTCTTACGAGAGCGATACTGATTTCTCTGCCGAGATTCCCGCGGCAACGCCCCATGCCGATATTGCATCCGCGTTCTCTTCGATTGGCGCCAGCGCTTCCAGCTTCTTTAAGGGTGCGCTTGCAAAGGGCAGGAAATTTGTCGACGATTTCGAGGAGAAGCGCGCTGCCGCACGCGAGGCTGCCGAGCAGGAGGCTATCGCTCAGCAGCAGGCAGCCGAGGCGGCACGTGAGCGCGCGGCGCAAGAGTTCGAGCAGAACGAGGCTATGCAGTCCGGGCCCGTCGACGCTGCCGAAGCTACGACGTCCTTTGAGTCCCAGCAACCGACGTCAGCGGATGTTGTTGAGGCAACAACGTCTTTCGAGGCTCAGCAGCACGTCGATAGCACCATGTCGTTTGATGCCGCGCAGTTCGATTCCACGATAACGTTTGAAAAGCAAGGCACCGCAATTGCCGAGCCCCTTCCTGTTTCCGATGAGCAGGGCGACGCGGCAGACGATGACGAGCCCATTGATGCTGCCGAAATCCAAGATGCCGCCGAGGACGAGTCCGTCGAGGCCAACTCTGACGAAGAGCAATACGCGGCAGCCGATCAAGGTGATTCGACCGAGGTCGAGCAGGAGGAAGTGCCTGCGGTTTCCGAGACTCCCGAGACGGATGAGTCGAGGCCTTACTCCACGCAGATTTTCACCATGCCGACCCCGAGTGGTTCCGGTGCCACGGTTGCCAATGTCGCTCCCACCCAGGACGAAACGGTCGATTCCCTTATGGCCCAGATTTCCTCCCAGGCATCGCCGCGTCCGCAGATGAATGTTCCCGATCCGGCGTCGGCACCGTCGCCTGCACCTTCCTCGTCTCCGCTGGCTTCGGTCCCCGATCCGTCGCTGCCGTCTATGAAGCAGGCAAACGTTGCGTCTCGCACGTCGCTGTTCGACCTTCCCGACCCCTCTGCCCAGGTCAACGACCCCTTTGCTACTGCCCAGGGTCCCGAACCCACATCGGCACCCGTTGCGCCTTCTATGCCCGTTGCGTCGGGCGCGCAGCCGATCGAGACTATTTCGGCTCCCGCCCCGGCGGCACCCAAGTCTCGCAAACGCGGCCTGGGTGGCCTGTTCGGTCGTAAAAGGAAAAACGAGCAGGACAGCATGAGTGATTGGCTGGGCGTCGAAGACGATTACGATGCCAAGAAGTCCGGTCGCGGCATCGGTTCGTGGGATAATTTCGAGGACGATAACGATGGCTGGAAGGGCGGCGCTACGTCTTCCGACGGCGCTTCTTCCGAAGATATGCTCTCGGCTGTCGCCTCTATGGGCGACGATGAGCTGCTCGGTCACGATATCTGGTTTGTGGCAACGGGCGCCTCGGATTGTGATGGCTCCGGTATGAAGGCCTTCTTGGCTTCGCATCGCGATAAGCTCCGCGGCGTCTTCTTCATCAATCTTGAATCCGTCGGCGCCGGTAGGCTTTCGGTGGTGACGGTTGAGGGCGAACAGCAGCTGCTCAAGGGCGATCGCCGCATCATGAACCTGGTCAGCAAGGTGTGCAAGTCGTTCCATGTCGATTGTGGCGCGCTCGAGATGCCCTATGCCAAGACCGATGCCTACGCCGCGCTCGAGGCGAGCCGCCGAGCCCTCACCATCGCCGGCGTGGACGGCACGCGTCTGGCTTGCGCTCGTACCGAGGACGACCTGCCCCACAATGTCAACCCGACGAACATTGCCACGGTATCCGAGGTCGTGACCGAGGTTATCCGCCGTTCGTAGACGGAGCTCTAAGGAGTCAACGTGTTTTCGTATATTAAGCGCCATTGGCCTGTCTACGTGATTTTGACCTTGATTGCCATTGCGTTAGGGCTTGGAGCTGCCTACATCGTGGGCGCGAAGGGCTCGACCCCCGCCTCCGCAATCAGCGAAGAGGTGGAGCAAGAACAGAGCACGGGTGCCGATGGGATTCCTGAGTCCGAGCAGGCAATTGTTGATGGTGGATCTTCGTCTGCAGAGTAGATACGGCGATTTAAATGATTGAAAGCGGGCGAGCCGGGGGACTGGCTCGCCCGCTTTTTTATCGCGCTAGCGCTTCTTTGGGATCGACCTAAGGCGAGCGAACCATAAGGCTGCGGCACCCGAGGTCAGAAGCGCGGTGATGCAGGCGGCGATGGGAACTGATCCTGTTGCCGGTAGGTCCTGCGGTAGGGTACAGCGTTGAATGACACGGTCCTCGTCATGTGACTCAAGTTTATCGCCGCCGCCGTTGCGGCAAAGATCGACGCGCGCGCTGTTGGTGAGTGCGGTTTGGGGCGTATAAGCCGACGTTGCCTGCATGTGCACGGCTGCGCCCCGAGCGTCTGTGCCAAGGATTGCTTTGGCATCGTCAAGGTCGTCGTGCTCATCTTTGAGATCATCACGGGTCCAAGAATCCACATCGCTTCGAGTCGTAAAGTCGGCGGCTACTGCACCGTATTCAATGCGAATGCCCGTTACGACGGTATTGGATGCAAGGTCAAGTTCTTTCGCCTCGAGTGTGGTGGATTCCGTGGTCGAGACATCCGCCTTCCAGAGGTGCCAGCCGTCGTAATCGACGAGGCGGCAATCCTCACCCAGACTCTCTTTTACTTCGTCGGACTCAAGCCAAGGATTTTCGTGCCCATCGTCAAGAGTCGCGTTTGCCGGCCCATCGACGTCTGTCGAGTCCAACGGCGTCGTGCGATACCACACGTTGCACAGACCGTTGAGGTCGCCGATGGCGACGGGGATTTCGATTGAGACGAATCTCGCCGTGCCGTCTTTGGCACACTCAAGATCATCGGTAATCGTAAACTCATCAACCCAAGTAGCGGAATCGTTTCGAGCGTCGATGGTATAGGAGAAAAGTCCGTCCGTATTGGTTTGCGTCGCGGCGCGATTTTTACCATCGCCGTTGGCCAGCAGACCCTTCCCGATAGGTTGGACAAGTTCCTGACGCTTGTCGACCTGCCCTTTGATCTCGATGGGCGCATCCTTCATCGCGACGGATTGGACTTCTCCCGTATCCTTTATTTCAAACGTTATCTCCTCGGCAAGGTCATAGGTCCGCGGCGACATCATTTCGCGCAACGAGTAGGTGCCGGGTGCAAGATGTTCGATGCGGTGTGGCTTGTCGGATGAGGTCCAGGAGTCTATTTCGGTTTTATCGGGACCATATAAGGTGAGCTGTGCACCTTTCACTTCCTGCTCTCCGCTTGCATCGACCTTGGAGATATCAACCTTGGTGTAATCGTCGGATACGTTAAGCCGTGCTTCCACAACGGGTGTTTTCTGGTCGGCATAGGTAAGGTCGACGATATGGTGCGTCCGGTCGAGTAAGAAGCCTGCCGGCGCTTGAGTCTCGACAACCTCGTAGCGTGCGGTGCCAGATCCCAGCGGGAGGTTGTCCGCGCGTGCTTCTCCAGTTTCATCCGTCGTGACGGTAGCGACAGTCTCACCGTCGAGCGCGGCAATGCTACCGTCGGGGCGCACGATATCACCCGAGGCACGGATCTCAAAGACGGCGCCCGCGAGGCTGCTGCCGTCTACGGCATCGGTTTTAACGATCCTGATGTTTCCGGTCGCGGCGTGGTCATAATACGAGGCGATTGCAATGGGCGTTAGGTTCATGTCGGCGGGTATGTTTACCTCGATCTCTTCACCGACAAGATAGGGCTCTTTGGCCGAAGTTTCGCGTACATAATAGGTGCCCGGCACGAGCGATTCGGGCAGTGTGACGGTGCCGGTCGCGTCAGTCGTAAAGGTGTCCATTACATTGTGTGCTGGATACCAGCATGTTTGTGAGACAGGTTTGTGATTGCTGTCGAGGAGTTGGAAGGTGAATCCGGCTAGCGGAACAGAAGCGCCTGTTTGGGCATCGCGTTTTACAATCTGGAGATGCGTCGACAGAGCGTGGTTGTCCACGATATATTGAAGCTCGGCGCCGTCGGAAATCTGATTGGCCCCGACGATCCATTCCCCTGCACGTTTAAAACCCTCGGGGACGGTTTCCGGAACCTCGCGAACGGTGTAGCCGGCGCGGTCGTATGGGATGGCTCCGTGGACACCGGCGGGTCGCTTGCCTGCGCCGAACCATGCTTCTGACCGATCTTTGGTGGAGGCAAAGCCATAGATGTTTGTGGTCAGTGTGCCAACAACCTGCTGAGAGCTGTTGCTGGCAACCTCAAAGACAACACCTCCTGCCGGCTGCTCCAGGCCGGATTGATCGCTATTGCCGTAGTCCTTGAATTTGGAAATCTCAAGGTCAAACGCAATGGGGATATCGGAAACGCGCGATTCGATCTCGACCACGCCTGAATCACCGAGCTGGTCGGCTCCAACGGTATAGGACCAGCTGTCGTTGGCTGGCAGGTAGCCCTCGGGGGCTTTTGACTCATAGATGGTAAAGGTTCCTAGGGGGACATCGGTGAGGGTAGCTCGACCGCTTTCATCGGTTGTGAGGGTTTGCGCCCATCCGGGGGTGGATTGCGACACACACGTGAACTCTGCTCCCGCAAGTGAAGCTCCAGCCTGGGGTCCGGCATTCGTCGCGGCATCGAGTTTTACGATACGCAGATTGATGGTGCCGGGCTGTTCATCAATGGCGACCTTTCCACCGTCATTCCCCGTGGTAAAGGCGATGCGATCGCGACGGGGGACATAGCCGGCCGGCGCCTTCGTTTCAACTAGGTAGTATGCCGTGTTGGGCAGAAGTGCTGCCTGCGCTCGACCGCTGCTGTCCATCTGGATGGTGCCGACACGCGCGCCGCTGGCGCTCTCAAAAACATCGAATGTTGCCCCGTCAAACTGATAAGTATTGTTTCCGCTGGTAATGGCAGCGTTTGCAGACTGCTTTTGGAAGGAAACAGAGACCGCCGGCAGTACATAGAGCATGTCTTGACGTTTGCTGCCGCCCGATACGGCTCCTAGATAGCGCCGCGCGCGGTGCGGAGCGGCTTTGATGCTTCCTGATTTTGCGCTGTCGTGGAGCCATCGCGCAGCCGCCACGACTTCATTGTCGGCGGTAAAGTGTCCACTCTTGGTTTTGCCCTGAGCGGTCGTGTAGGAGTAGGTGCCGTCGACATGGGTAGTGCCGTTGAGCATCCATACGGCAAGCTGGGTGGCGGCGCGGGCGCGATCTGGTGAAAGATGGTAACCGCCAAACGACGTGGCGGTAGGATATCCGTGACAAACGATTGCCGCGAACTCGTCGTCGAGCCACACCCAGCCTTGATCAAAGTTGAGCCATGGGCCGCCCGGCTTGGTGGGGCCGGGGCGCTCCTGGTTCATGCAGTAGGCAATCGAGGCGTCTTGAGCTTCATACTTGCCGATGAAGAAGGGCCCACAATCATCGCTAATAGTGCGGAAGCCGAGCTGGTCGTAGCCATCGACGGCAAATGCGGCTCCCGGTGCCAGGCAGCCGAAAAGCAGGAAGAGGAGCAGGAGCAGCGGGCCTGTTGCGATTGCGCTGTGGACAGAGTGCGTGGGTGCGTTGGACATGGCTGCTCCTTATCCCTCGTGCGCCGCACGGGGAGGCTGCGACGCGTAGGATGAGGCTACCCCCGAGGTTCATGCGGGTAAGTACCGGAGCCTGACCAAAAGCTTGCCCAATTCCTGACAAATTGAGCTCAAATACAACAATCAAGCAAAAGCGCAGGTAGAAGATAGGGAGAACAGGAGGTCAAAGGTCCTCATCTCCACAATTGACGCGATTTTCAAACGAATCTCCACAGCTAAAACAAGTATCACCACCCTTGTATCGAACAAGACAACCGCGTTATACTAGCCAACACACAAGCGGGCATCGCCAAGTGGTAAGGCATCAGCTTCCCAAGCTGACACTCGCGGGTTCGAGTCCCGTTGCCCGCTCCAGTTAAGAGCACAAGCACGGCACCATCACGGTGCCGTGCTTTTTTCAATAAAGTGCCGGGACTCGAACCCGACAGGGTGCGAGCGTTAAATAAACGCGAAGCGTTTATAGCGAGCAGGCAAGGTCGCCGATAGGCGACCGCAGCCGGTGCGGATTTGCGAAGCAAATACGCGGGCGTCCCGTTGCCCGCTCCTGCTACAAAATGTTAGGTTCATGCCTGCTGCCCATACTCGCATCCGCGCACGGTACAATGGTTGGGTTACGACCAACGTGCCAATAACCAAAAAGGAGCCGCTATGATCGATCGCTATACCCGCCCGGAGATGGGACACATCTTCTCCCTCGAGAACAAGTACGCCATTTGGCAGGAGATCGAGGTTCTGGCCTGCGAGGCCCAGGCGGAGCTCGGCAAGATCGGCATTTCTAAAGACGAAGCCCAGTGGATCCGCGACCATGCCAACTTTGAGAAGGCGAAGGTCGATGAGATCGAGGAAGTCACGCGCCACGACGTCATTGCCTTCCTGACCAACATGAAGGAGTACATCGATGCCGATGTTCCCGAGGGCGACCCCAAGCCCAGCCGCTGGGTTCACTATGGCATGACCAGCTCCGATCTGGGCGACACGGCCCTGTGCTACCAGCTCACCCAGGCCTGCGACCTGATCATCGAGGACGTCAAGAAACTCGGCGATATCTGCAAGCGTCGTGCCTTCGAGGAGCGCAACACGCTCTGCGCCGGCCGCACTCATGGCATCCATGCCGAGCCGATGACCTTCGGCATGAAGTTTGGCTCTTGGGCCTGGGAGCTCAAGCGCGATCTGGACCGTCTTGAGGATGCCCGCAAGAACGTTGCCTTTGGCGCTATCTCTGGTGCCGTCGGTACCTATAGTTCCATCGAGCCGTTTGTCGAGGAATATGTCTGCGAGCACCTGGGTCTGGTTCACGATCCGCTGTCCACGCAGGTCATCAGCCGCGATCACCATGCCTACCTTGCCGGCGTTCTCGCCACCACCGCGGCCACCTGCGAGCGCATCGCTACCGAGGTCCGCAATCTGCAGAAGACCGATACGCTCGAGGCCGAGGAGCCGTTCCGCAAGGGTCAAAAGGGCAGCTCCGCCATGCCGCACAAGCGCAACCCGATCACCATGGAGAAGGTATGTGGCCTGTCACGCATCGTGAAGTCCAATGCCCAGGTTGCCTTCGACAATGTCGCCCTGTGGCATGAGCGCGACATTTCGCACTCCTCTGCCGAGCGCGTCGCCCAGGCCGATAGCTTTATCGCACTCGACCACATGTTCCAGTGCCTCATCCGTGTTATCGACGGCCTGCAGCTGTATCCGGCTCGCATGATGGCCAACCTCAACAAGACTCGCGGCCTCATCTTCTCCTCCAAGGTCCTGCTGGCCCTCGTCGATACGGGCATCACCCGCGAGGATGCCTATGCTATCGTGCAGGAAAACGCCATGGCTACCTGGCACGAGGTGCAGGATTGCGTCTCCGGTCCCACCTTTAAGGAGCGTCTCGAGGCCGACCCGCGCTGTACCGTCAGCCAGGAGAAGCTCGACGAGATTTTCGATCCGTGGGATTTCCTCACCCGTATCGACACGGTCTTCGATCGCCTGGAGCAGCTCGAGTTCTAACTGATCGATTGGGGACGAAGTCAAACTGATTTGTTTACTTTCGGCCTCCGTTGAAGCTCGGCCTTTCAGCCCAAGCCCCGTTGGTAACGCGTTTATCAACGGGGCTTTTGCGTGGGAGCGTCGGGAAAGTCACACTTCAGCGGATGATGGTATATTGCAGAAATGTCGCTTGCCGTTAATTTGCCCCTTCTGGCAAACATTAGCTTGCAAGTGCTCGTTGGGGGGGGGGTATCCTTAAGCCAATTTTAAGGTGTGGGAGAATGCTGCGTTTTTTCACGAGAGATTGGACTTAGGGGAATGAGAAAAGGGTTTTGGAGGATAGCCGCAGGCATCTGCGTTGCTTTAACGGCGGCAACGTTTGGGCTGACGGTGGCCGCCCCGCATGCGGATGCTGTCATGCTGGAGTCGCAGGATGGTTCCATGGGTGCATCGTTTCTCCCATACGATTCGTCTACAGGCGATGTGTGGTCAGAATTTGATGTCGCTGTTGGACAGACGGTGAAAGGAAGGCTTTCCTTTTTTAATAAAAATCACGAATGGGCGCCCATTGACCCTAGTGATATCGATATCACATCGTCTGATGAGGATATCGCTAAAGTGAGCTATAAATCACGTGATTGGGTGTTGACAATTAGTCCCACCAAAGTCGGCACAACGACTATAACCATGAAGAGCAGGGCTGACGAGAGTTTAAACGGTTCTCTTAAGATTAAGAGCGTGGCTAATGTCAATCCAATTAAGGTGAGTTTCGTATCCTATGACCAATCCGGTGCGACGACAACGACTGCAACGCTGGGTTACACGGATGATTGTCCGCAAAAATGCGGGAACACGCACTATGCATTGCTAGAGGGGACAGTTTACGTTCGCCCCAAGGACGAGACCCGTGCGGCTACATATTTTGAAATAAAGGAAGATCCCTCAAAGGATTCCAAAGTTCAGGCAAGGGTGAATTCGAATTATTATTCATATGGAACTTCTGAGCTAAGCGCTTCTTTGCAACTCGAGGCGTTGGCGAAAGATGCAAAAGAGGCCAAGGTTCTTGTCGACTATTGCAACGGCGAGACCGAGACGAAGAAGCTATGTGATGTTGTAACCGAGAATCAGGAGCCTGGATTCAATGAGCGTGGGAACAAAAAACAAAAGATGCTGGTTGGGGACAGCTCTTATCTTTCTGCCGTTCTCAACGTTTCCCCAAATGAAGCACTGAAGGCATGCCAGCGTGCACATTGGGATGCGCTCGTTAGCTCTGTAACCTATTCTCTAGAAAGCAGCGATGTTGTTGAGCTTACCGATGGTGAAAACTCGTTTAAGGCAATAAAGCCTGGCACCGTTAAGGCTCATGCTCGTGATGGCCTTGGCAATGACCATCCCTTTGAGATAGAGGTTGTCGACCCTGCGGAAGTGAGCCTTTCGAAGGCTAAGTTTGTGTCGAGCGATTATACATTTCCCTGTGAGGTCAGTTCAGATAGTATATCCAAAGATTGGCTTTGGCTGGAATGTGACAGGGGGTTTGAATATCCAAAGGGCGTGCTGAGCAAAAGCGCTGAGGAATTGATGGACTCCTATGCCGGCGCAAAGTATTCTTTCACTTCAGATAATCCCGATGTCCTCGAGGTAAAAGGACCGATGTTTAATGGTGGCAGTTACTTGGGGTATTTAGTGCCTCATAGTTACGGCGATGCAACGGTTTCAATGTACTTGGGTGGTCGTCTCTGCGACACTATGACCGTTCACGTCGTCAAGCCGGGCGAGGAACCTGCAAAAACTACGGTCTCCATTACGGATGGTTACTCAACATCTATGGACAAGGGCACGACTCAGCAGTTGAAGGCAAAGGTTTCCCCTGACGATAAGGCCAGTAAGGTTGTCTGGTCCTCTTCTAACGAGAGCGTCCTTACCGTCGATGGCAACGGTCTTGTTATCGCTGTCGGTGACGGTAATGCCACGATCACGGCAACAGTTGATGGAGTCTCTGCAACCACGGATACAATTACGGTAACCACTCCGGTAGTAAGGGTCTCGAGCGTCAGTCTCAGCGCGTCGAATCTTAAGCTTGCTGTGGGCGGTGAGCCCTCGACGTTGACCGCAACGGTTGAGCCCAACAATGCAACGAATAAGAATGTGTCCTGGTCTTCGAGCGACCCGGAGGTCGCCACGGTTGCGGACGGCGTCGTGACCCCGGTCAAGGCCGGTGCTGCCACGATCACCGTTACCACTGAGGACGGCGAGTATAGCGCCACGTGCAAGGTGACGGTTATTCAACCTGCAACGGGTATCACACTCGATAAGCAGAAGGTCACGCTTGTGGGCGCTGCAACCGAGCAGCTTAAGGCAACGGTCGTTCCCGCGGAGGCTGACCAGACGGTTGTCTGGAAGTCCAGTAACGACAGCGTCGCTACGGTCGATCAAACCGGCAAAGTGACGTCTGTTTCCAAGGGCGCCGCAACCATCACTGCTTCGACCGAAGATGGCACCTATTCTCAGGATTGCGCGGTGACCGTCTCTAATCCCGCAACGAGTCTTACAGTCGATCAGTCCTCCCTCAACCTTGCGAAGAGTGAAGAAGGTACCGTAAAAGCCTCTCTTGCCGGAGCCCTAGCAGGTGAGGTCGACGAGACCAAGCTCGCTCTGGATGACACGGGTGCTTCGAAGGCGTTTAAGGTCGTCGACAACGGCGATGGCTCCTACACCGTTGTCGCCCTCAAGACCGGTTCTGGTTCATTTGTCATCACTGCAGGGTCGCTCTCCCAGACCGTTTCGGTGAGCGTGACCAATCCCGCCCAGAAGGTTGAGCTCAACAAGACGAACCTTTCCTTTACCGTAGGCGACGCCTCCGCAAAGCTCTCCGCAACGGTGACTCCTGCAGATGCAGACGATACAACGGTGAGCTGGACCTCCAGCGACTCGTCGATCGCTACGGTCAAAGACGGCGTCGTGACGCCGCTTAAGGCCGGTACCGCCACGATCACCGCCACCTGTGGTGACAAAACAACGACCTGTACCGTTACTGTAGCGGCGAGGACCATTGCGGGCGTTGCAGGTAGCGACGGAACGGACGTTAGCGTAAGCGCCGAGAACAATGCCGCTGCCGGCATTGCCCAGAACAACAGCATCTCTCTTGTGGTCGAGGAACCGACAAATCTTACCGACGCCGCCAATGCTACAATTTCCGGCCTTGAGCAGGGGAGTACCAAGGTTGCCGATAAGCTCGATATCAAGCTTCTCAAGGACGGCGAGGTTATCGAGGACTACGAAGGCATGTCCTTCATCGTCCGTGTCAAGATGACTGCCGCCATGAAGGCGCTCACCAATCTCAAGGTGCTCTACGTTGCTGAGGATGGTTCCACCCAGGCTATGGATACGTGGATCGAGGGGGACTACCTCTGCTTCCGCACGAGCCACTTCTCGACGTACGTGGTGACGGGCGAGGAGGCCAATGGGGAGCCGGCTCAGCCTACGCAGCCCGTGACGCCGTCTCAGCCTGGTCAGCAGACGACGACCAAGGTGACCAAAAAGTCTACTAAGACTACTAAGGGTGCGCTCGCCAATACGGGCGATCAGGCCCCTGCCGTTGCCTTTATTATGGCCGTTGCCGGCGCTTCGCTGATTGCCTTCGCGCTTATGCGCAAACGTCTCGAGCGTTAGGGCGCCCCTCTCGTTTAAGCGCGACCTTTCAGTCCAAGCCCTGTTGGTAACTCGTCTTACTAACGGGGCTTTTCCGTTAAAGACTTCAGCCCGTGTGTCGCGTGCAGTGCGGCGCGTCGGAAACCGCCAGATACGCGGTCGGCGCCAACGGCCTGAACGAGGCAGCGGTCGGGGGTGCATTCGGGAGCAGCTGAGCTTCGAGTAGGGTTGACCTAATTCGACCGTTTGCCGATACATTTCAACCATTGGCGCCTTGCCCGTCTTGGGCAAGGCGCTTTTTTTCGCTGCTGTATCGGCCCCCGGTAATAAAATGAACTTCACTGCTGTTTCGATGAAAGGGGGCGCGTGCCCAGACGTATCAAGCGAGCCGCCATTGTCTCGTCTGTGCTCATACTCCTTGTTGCTGTCTGTGCGGTTGCCCTGACGTATACCGCTCGAAGCAGTTCTACCTCATCGAGTGAATCCGATAAAGATCTCCCGGTGCTCAAAATCGGCGTTACGGATAACGATCCCTATGTGTATACCGATATCGCGGGCGATTACGCCGGTATCGATATCGATATCGCCCGCGAGGCTTGCAAGCGTGCGGGAATCAAGCCGCAATTCATTGACATATCTTGGAATGATCGCGATCGCCTGCTCAAAAACGGCGAGATCGATTGCCTGTGGTGCGACTATTCGCCCTGTTATCGCGAAGACGAGTATTACTGGACTGAGCCGTATCTAACCTTGACGGTTTCGGTTGCCACCAAGAAAACGAGTGGTATCAAGTCCTTGGCGTATCTCGATGGCAGCAAGACTGTTGCGGTGATTTCCGGTTCGGTGAGTGAACGCCGATTGCTTGCAGGCGATCTGGAAATCTCGTCGGACGTGCATATCAAATCATATGGCTCCGCCGAACTCTGCAAAGCCGCCCTCGTCAAGGGGTATGTTGACTGTTGGATGGCGGACGTTCAGTCGCTCGATCGACTCGTCGCCCAGTATCCCGGCCTGTACCGTGTGTTTGCCGACAACGTTATGACGGTTGACCTTGGCGTCGCGTTTAAGGACGGCTATGAGGGGGAGTACGTCAAAAACCTCAATACCGTGCTGTTCGAGATGGATCGAGATGGCACGATTGAGCGCATTGTGGGCAAGTACAAGGCAGGGGCGACGACGGACGGGCAAGGAGCGGAATCATGACAAATGATGAGCGCCGCTTGCGCCGAAAGGCATTAGTCACCGCGGCTATCTGCGTTGTGGTCAGCGCTGTCCTGTTGGGTCTGCTGTATGTGGTCGGCACGCATCGCTGTCTCGATAAAACGCTTGGGTTTGGTCAGGAAACCATGGTGTTTTTAAAAAACGCCTGCGAAAAATATGACCGATATGAACAGGGAAGAAAAACCGAAGCGACGCACAATTTGGATGCCGCGCTCGAGTCGTTTTCGACGTTCTTGCCAGCTGATCACGTTGAAGTCAACGATGACCTCGTCGAGGAGTACGTCCATACCGAGCACCTTTCGGGAATGTTGGTCATGGACGCCGACGGCCATATGGCCGCTCATTACGATATTGACGGTCGCGATCCGCTGATGCTGTGGCGAGAGGAGCTGGCCTGTTCGTCGGTCGCATCGATGTATCGAGGATCCAAGGTGTCCTACTCGACGGTCGTTGAGCGTCGCGATGTCGATTTTGCCGTGAGTGTTGTTCCGTACGGTGATGGCGTAGCGCTGGGGTATCGATCGCTTGCGCCCGAGCCCGCCGATGATTATTCGTATACGATCGCCGACGTGCTCGTGAACAACACATTCCATCAGAGCCCAACGGTGTTCGTGATGCGCGATATGCAAATCGTTTCTTCAAACGATTCGACCGTCGATATAGCTCTCGCCCGGCTTCTTGCCGATAGCGGAATTGATTGGAAAGACGAAGGCTTAACACGTGTCGAATATCGGGGAAGTACCTGGTATGCCGTGCGTGCGGCGTATAAGGACTATCGCCTGTTTGCGCTCTATCCCAAATCTGAGGTCATGTCGGGTAGGATTTCATTTATCGCTGCCGGCGTACTGGCGTTCCTGGTGTTTTTGGTTGTAGTGCTGTTGGTGCGTATCGTCGCCGATCGTCGCAATTTGGCCGAAAAGGACAAGCAGCTCGGCATCATCAATGCCATCAGTTCCGCGTATGAGTCGACCCTCCTGTTGCATCTCGACACGCTCGAGATCGAGGGGATTAACATGTCGCCATCGGTGGCGAAGATATTTGACGAGCACGCCGAGGCATATGACTTTTTTGCAACGGTTTGCCGAGACATTGTGAGTCCCGAAAGTCGCGAGGCGGTCATGGAGCTCTTAGATATAAAGACGCTTCGGGATCGTATGGAGGGCGTGCCGTACTTGGATGCCGAGGTACGAGACTGCCGAGGTACGTGGTATTCGCTGCAGGTTGTTCCACAGCGCCGCGATGAGCAGGGTCGACTGGAATCGGTCGTCGTGGCGACGCATAACATCTCGATGACAAAGCGCGCCGAGGAGCTTTCTTTCCAGGACAAGCTGACGGGGCTTCGCAATAGAAATTACCTTGAGTCCCTTGGCGATGACTTGGTGAACGAGTCCCTGCCCGTGAGTGTGATCATGATGGACTGCAATTTCCTCAAGCATACCAATGATCTCTATGGTCACGAAATGGGCGATGAGCTGCTACGGCGTACGGCGTCTGTATTGAGGCGAACGGCAGGCGAGAAGTTTGTGCCTATGCGCATTGGTGGCGACGAGTTCTTGCTGATTTGCCCTCACACCGATCGCGAATCCGCATGTGAAGTAGTGCAAGATCTTCGCCTCAGCCTTGCTGCTGCGAGCGATGAGGTGCTGACAGTCAGTGCGTCGTTTGGCGTCGCGACGGCAGAGGCACCCGGTTATACACTGACCGAGATTTACCACATCGCTGACCACAACATGTATCAAGAGAAACGAAAAGTCCACGCTCGGGAAGCAGATTGCTAGTATTGCTACCGCCGGTTTGCGCATTGGGGAATGTTGAATCGGTGCCCGCGATACTTTATCGGTTCGGACGGGGATAATAGACGTCTGAAATTGCTTTACGAGAGGGGAACGCAATGATTAGTTTTGATTACAAGCCTCAGGGCGTATGCGCTCGCAATATCCACCTTGACCTGTCCGATGACGGCAGCAAGGTGGTGGGCGTCGAGTTTACCGGCGGCTGCAACGGCAATCTCAAGGCTATCTCTAAGCTGGTCGAGGGTGCTCCTGCTGATCGCGTGATTGAGGTTCTTGCCGGCAATACCTGCGGCATGAAGAAGACCTCTTGCGCCGATCAGCTTACGCGCGCCATCGAGGCCGCTCGCGCAGAGATCGCCTAATGGGCACCGCTGATCGCTTTAAGAATGGAATAACGCGTCGAGGTTTTGTACTGGGTGGCGCCGCTACCGGTGCTGCTGCCGTACTGGCCGGTTGCTCGAAAAAAACGGGCACGAGTGATGATGCCGCCGGCGAGCCGCAGGTTATCAAGGACGATTCGAAGATTGTCTCGATCACTGATGAGTACGAGGCAGTCGACATCGATCTTGAGCCGGCGGCTTCATGGACATTGCCCTTGGGTACGCTGCTGTACTACTGCGATGGTGACTACGCTGCCGCGATGATGGCGCCTGCTTCTGCCCTGCATGCCAATACGCTTGGTGTGCTCAACCTGGGCGATGGCTCGCTTACCACATTAATCGAGGATCCTATCGAGGGCACGGGATATGCATTTTACGATGTCCGTGCCGGCGATGGCGTGTTTGCGTGGGTTGAGATGAACTTTGCCAATTCATCGTGGAAGCTCTACGCTCAAAATCTGTCGGGCGCTTCGCTCTCTGGCGACGTGGTTGAGCTCGATCGGGGTGGCAAGGACTATGATCCGCCACTGTTTACGGCGTACGGGTCATCAGTCATCTGGTATAAAATGCCTTCGGCAGGCGGCAATAAAACGAGTAGTGATTCGTTTTGCTATCGTCGCTCGCTTGATGAATCCAAGGCCGAGACAATTTGGAAATCGACGGGCCGCTTTGCATCGGCCCCGCGTGCGAGTGACGGCATTTTGACCATCTCGCCGCGTGTCCGCAACGACGAGGGCGTCTACTATGGCATAACGGCAATCGATCTGACCGACGGCAACAACACCAAACGTGCCCAGCTAGTCCTTCCCTCGTCAGTCTCGCCTTTCGAGGCCGTATATATGGGCGATACCTTCGTGTTTTCTATCGAGGCGACCTATAGTGGCGTGGGCAGCTTGGGCAACATGGGCACGTATATCGGTAATGAGGGAGGGCCGTACCTCTTCCTGTCACGCGAGCCGCTCGCATGTGCGGCTGGCAAGAAGAATAAATACCTTGTTAAGGTGCAGGCGTCGCATTTCCTGATCGACACCTCTGCCAAGACCTATGGCTCGCTGCTGTCGCCCGATCGCGCTTTGGAGTATGGCGATTATCCAGCTACGGCGGGAAAATCGGACTCATTCCTTACGTACGCCACGGTGCGCAACAGCCAGGGTATACCAGAGACGGTCACTGCACGCCTATTCTCTCTTTAAGCTTAGAGGGGTTAAAAAGGCGCCAACAGGGGAATAAACGCGTTGTAATTGTGAGTACCGCCCGCCGAGCTGCCGCGTCATAGCGGCATCCGGCGGGCTCAGGTGCGTTAAAATGGGCTTGTTCTTAGCTAATTGAGACAGGGGGGCCGTGTTATGGCTTCAGATGCAAAAAAGATTCTGCTGGTCGAGGACGAAAAGGCAATCCGTGACGCCGTCGCTGCCTATCTCGAGCGCGAGGGCTACTGGGTTGTTGGCGTCGGCGACGGCCAGTCCGCGATCGAGGAGTTCGAGAAGCACCAGTTCGACCTGGTTGTGCTCGACCTTATGCTCCCCAAGATTCCCGGCGAGCGCGTTTGCCGCACTATCCGCGATACCTCGGATGTGCCCATTATCATGCTTACCGCCAAGGGCGAGATCGAGGACCGCATTATCGGCCTCGAACTTGGTGCCGACGACTACCTGATCAAGCCGTTCTCGCCGCGCGAGCTCGTCGCCCGCGTTCGCGCGCTGTTCCGTCGTGCCCACCAGGCCGACGAGCCTGCCGTTGAGGTGCTCGACTTTGGCGATCTGGTCATCGATATCTCGGGCCACAAGATCTTGGTCGAGGGTAAGGAAGTCGATCTGACGGCTTCCGAGTTCAAGCTGCTCACCACGCTTGCTCGTCATCCCGGTCGTGTCTACAACCGTATGGAGCTGGTTGAGAAGGTGCTCGGCTACGACTTTGAGGGCTATGAGCGCACCATCGACAGCCACGTGAAGAACCTTCGCGCCAAGCTGGGCGATGATCCCAAGAAGCCCAAGTGGCTCTACACCGTCCACGGCGTCGGCTATCGTTTTGAGGCCCCGGCCAAGACCGATAAGTCGGACGAGAAATAGGGAAATCACATATGACACCTGCGCGCTTTGAAATCGGACAAAAGCACAAGCAGGAGAACGAGGCGGGTTCCAAAGCAAGTTGGAACACGCCTCGTTCCGATTCACGGCCAACGATGAGCTATCCCTCGCGTATGGCCTTGGCTTTTGCCCTGACGTCGCTCATGACGGTATTGGTGCTGGTGGGCGTTGTCTCCGTTGTGTGGGGCACCGTCTTTTCGGATTACACGCGTTCCAATATCGTTGAGATCGCCAATTCTGCCGCCGAAAAGCTTGCGACGTCGTATGAGGAAAACGGCAATTGGACGGCTGGCGAGCTGCGCACGGTCGCGACATCGAGTTTGGTGTCCGACGATTTGGGCATGCAGGTCGTCAACAAAAAGGGCGTTGTCGTCTATGACGACTCATGGCCTTCGGCAAGTGCGACCGCCGATGTGCGCGAGAGCGAATCGACGTCGAGCAGCGCAAGCGGTAAAAAGGCCTCGCATAGCCCGGTCTCGTCGGCTCCCACCGACTCCGATAGCGTTGCCAACGTCGAAATCATAACGTCTTCCGGCGAGCATGTCGGACAGGTAAAGCTATGGGCGATCGGGTCCGACGCACTGCTCACCAAGGCAGATTCTGCGTTTAGAGAGAAGACCTTTAACGCCATGGCCCTTGCTGCGGTTGTTGCCGTCTGCATCTCGGTCGTTATCGGATCGCTCATGTCGCGCATGCTCACCAAGCCGATTCATCGTATTACCAGCACGGCCAAGCAAATTCGCGATGGTGATCTATCAGCTCGCACGGGCTTGCGCGGCGATGACGAAATCGATCAGCTGGGTGAGACCTTCGATGAGATGGCCACTTCGCTCGAGAAGGATATGAAACACGAGAAACGTTTGACCTCGGACGTGGCTCACGAACTTCGTACTCCGCTTATGGCCATGCTCGCAACGGTCGAGGCCATGCAGGATGGCGTATATCCTACCGACGATGAGCACTTGGAGACTGTTGCTTCCGAGACGCGTCGCCTGGCTCGTCTGGTGCAGCAGATGCTCGACCTGTCGCGCATGGAAAACAGCACGGCTCCGCTCAACCTTGAGCCGGTGGACATGGTTCCTTTCGTGCGTTCCATCGTCAATGCCCAGGAGCGCCTGTTTGTCGACCGCGATCTGCGCTTGCGCTTTGCTGACGAGACCCAAGGTCACGACGATGTCGTCGAAGCCGATCCCGACATGATCACACAATGCGTCATCAATCTCATGAGCAACGCCATGCGCTATACCCCCGAGGGCGGTTGGGTCGTGGTGTCGGTGCTCAGTGACCGCAAACACGTCAGCGTCGCCGTTTCTGATACCGGCATCGGTATTGCCAAGGATGACTTGTCGCGCATCTTCGGCCGTTTTTGGCGCGCCGATGCCAGCCGTGCCCGTGAGGCGGGCGGTCTGGGCGTGGGCCTCGCCGTGACTAAACAGATCGTCGAGCGACATCATGGCTACATTTCCGTGGAGTCGGAGCTTGGAAAGGGTACGACTTTTACGATTCATCTGCCTCGCGAGCACACGGCGGACGCGGCATCTACTACAATGGAGCACTAGCTTTTCGCTATTCGGTGAAGGAGGGGCCGCGTCCCTGCCGCTCCGAGTTTGCGAAAACGTGCGGGAAAGAACCCGCATTACTGTCGTATTTTGGTAAGGAGTGACTCACGTGACAACGATGGAGCGTCGTCCGGATTCCCGTGGCAAGGTTCGTGATATCTACGATGCCGGTGAAAACCTGCTGATGGTCGCCACCGACCGCATTTCTGCGTTCGACTTCATTCTTCCCGACGAGATTCCGTTTAAGGGAGAGGTGCTCAATCGCATCTCGGCATTCTGGTTTGATAAGTTTGCCGACATCGTCCCCAACCATCTCGTTTCCATCGACCCGGCGGATTTCCCCGAGGAGTTTGCTGAGTATCGTGACTACCTCGCTGGCCGCGCCATGCTGGTTAAAAAGGCCCAAACGATTCCTATCGAGTGCATCGTCCGCGGCTATCTGACCGGTTCGGGCAAGAAGACCTACGACGAGAACGGCACCGTCTGCGGCATCCAGCTGCCTGAGGGCCTGACCGAGGCTTCCAAGCTTCCCGAGCCGCTGTTCACGCCGTCCACGAAGGCCGAGATTGGTGACCACGACGAGAACATCTCGTTCGAGCGTTGCTGCGAGATCGTGGGCGAGGATATCGCCACGCAGATTCGTGACCTTTCCCTCAAGATCTACAAGGCTGCCGCCGAGTATGCAGCGACCCGTGGCATCATCATTGCCGACACCAAGTTCGAGTTTGGTGTCATCGATGGCAAGGTCACGCTGATCGACGAGTGCCTCACGCCCGACTCCAGCCGTTTCTGGCCTGCTGCCAGCTACGAGGAGGGCAAGATCCAGCCCAGCTACGACAAACAATTCGTCCGCAATTGGCTCAAGGCCAACTGGGATATGACGGGGGAGACCCCGCACCTGCCCGCCGAGGTCATCGATGGCACGTCCGAGCGCTATCGCGAGGCCTTCCAGATCATCACGGGCTCCCAGTTCACAAGCATGAAGGAGAACGCATAAGTGAGTACCCGTAGCGCCACGAACAAGCGCACGCAATCCCACGAGGTTACCGGGGTTGCGCGCAAGTCCGCCGCATCTGCTAAGCCTGCCCGTCAGGCAGCGAGCTCCGTCCGCGTCGTGCCGGTTTCGTCTAAGGCACGCCGCAAAGAGCTCGAGAAGGGCGAGAACCTCGAGGGCCTCTCTAAAGAGGAGAAGCGCGCCCGCAAGGCTAAGCAGCGCGCCAAGGAGGACCGCATCTACACGGTGTCGAATATCCTTCTCAAGCAGGATGAGGACTACACCAAGCGCCGTCGTATCTGGTGGGCCGTGCTTACTATCGGCATGGTACTCGTCGTGGCAATTTGGGCTTCGCTCTTCTTCGCTCCCGCTGGCATGGTGTCCAGCCCTGTCCAGATGGTCGGCATCGTTTTGTCCTACGTCGTCATTTTGGGTGACTTTATCTACGACTTCGTTCGTATTCGTCCCCTGCGCAACATGTACCGCACGCAGGCCGAGGGCATGTCCGAGAACAAGCTCAACGCTCTTATTGAGCGCGCGGCTGCCGAGGAGGACAAAAAGGACTCCAAGAAGAAATAGCGTTTGCATGCATACTTATCGCTAAGATATAAGGCGCGTCGTTTTTGCGGCGCGCTTTTTACTGTTCTATAGATAGATGGAGTGGCACATGATTCGAGCTGCCCTGACGGTCGAAGAAGCTCTGGAGGGCATGAAGGCCCTGGAGCCCAAGATTAAAAACTATGCGCGTCTGGTTGTCCGCAAGGGCGTAAACGTCAAGCCCGGCCAGGAGGTTGTCGTTCAGTCTCCGGTCGAGTGCGCGCCTTTTGCCCGCGTGGTGGTCGCGGAGGCTTATGCCGCCGGCGCTGGCCACGTGACGGTCATTTGGGCCGATGATGCCGTGACGAGGCTCACGTACGAGCATGTCGATAAAAGCTATTTTGAGCAGACGCCCGAGTGGAAGCGCATGCAGCTGGATTCCCTGGCCCAGGATGGTGCCTGCTTTGTCTTTATCGAGGGGGCGGATCCTGCGGCCCTCAAGGGCATCGATCCAGCCAAGCCGGCCGCGGCATCCAAGGCGAGGAATACGCAATGCAAAGTTTTCCGCCGTGGACTGGATTACAACATCAATCCGTGGTGCATCGCCGGCGCTCCGGTCGTGGCTTGGGCGCACGAGGTGTTCCCGGGAGACGCCGATGAGGTTGCAATCTATAAGCTGTGGAATGCGATTCTGCACACCGCGCGCGCCGATGGCCAGGACCCAGAGAGCGACTGGGAACTCCATGACGCCGCATTCGAAAAGAACCTGCGTTTTCTGAACGACAATCGTTTCGACTACCTGCATTACGCCGCGGCAAATGGAACCGATCTGACGATTGGCATGACGAAAGGTCACGAGTGGGCCGGCGGCAAGGGCAAGACGCCCGAAGGGCACCCCTTCTTCCCCAACATTCCCACCGAGGAAGTCTTCACTTCGCCCGATCGCATGCGCGCCGACGGTATCGTGTACTCGGCCATGCCGCTCATCCACCATGGCAATAAGGTCGACGATTTTTGGATTAAGTTCGAGGGCGGCCGCGTAGTGGACTACGATGCCCGTGTGGGCAAGGCAACGCTCGCAAGCATCATCGATACTGACGAGGGCGCTGCTCACCTGGGAGAGGTCGCGCTCATCTCCAAGAACACGCCGATCCGCGAAAGTGGCGTACTGTTCTACGATACGCTCTATGACGAGAACGCTAGCTGCCATCTCGCGCTAGGTGTCGGTTTCCCCGAATGCATCGAGGGTGGGTATGACATGTCCAAGGAAGAGCTCCTGGAGCATGGCGTTAACGTCTCGAGCACGCACGTCGATTTTATGATTGGCACGGACGACATCGATATTACGGGCATTACGCCTGATGGACGTGAAGTTGTGATTTTCCAGAACGGCCAATGGAGTTGGGAATAGTCCCAGACCGTGGTACAATGCCACCCACGGGCCGTTAGCTCAGCTGGCAGAGCAGGGGACTTTTAATCCCAAGGTCCAGGGTTCGAACCCCTGACGGCCCACCATAGAATGGAAAAGCGACTGGCGGATGCCGGCCGCTTTTTTGTTGCCGCGACGCGGGTTCGAACCCGAAAGAGCGCGGAGCTGAGTAAACGCGTGAGCGTTTGCCAGCGCAGCGCGCAAGGCGCGAAGCGCCGCAGCGGCCGCCTGCGGAGCAGGCTGAACCCCTGACGGCCCACCCAAAGTAAGGAATACGAAATGAAAACAAATAGATACGGAATTAGCGGCAGCACATTAAAGATAATAGCAGCCATTTCGATGGTTCTCGATCATGTAAGCAGGATCGTCCTGACCAATGGAATCATGACTCACGCATCGTACAGTCAGATATCAGACGAACAGTGGGCGATTCTAAGCGAGGCTTCGGATGTGCTTCATGTTCTTGGCAGAATTGCATTTCCCTTATTTTGCTTTTTGATAGTTGAGGGATTTTTGCATACTCATGACTTAAAGAAGTACCTGCGAAATATGCTTGTCTTCGCAATCATTGCGGAGCCCATATACGATTTCGTCCAAACCGGGCAACTATTTGACCTTCGGCAACAAAATGTTATGTGTGAGCTTCTGCTTTCCTTGGTCTTTTTGATTGTTCTGGAAAAGATACAAAGTCTTTCAAAACGGAAAAGATACATCGCAGAAACTGCTCTGATTGTTTTGACAGCACTGGCAGCTGAATACACTAAACTAGATGGCGGTGTGTATGGCATTATACTTGTGGCTGCATTCTATTTATTCCACGACAGCAAGGCCAAGATGTTCTTTGCTGCAGTATGTGCAGTGCTCCTTTCGTCATGCCATATAGTTGGCGGCGGATTTGAGTTTGCTACAGCTAATGTATTTAATCCTGATGTTGCTGCCGCGGTCGTTTCGTTGCTGCTTATCAATCTTTATAATGGTAAGCGAGGGCTGAAGCTCAAATATTTCTTCTACATTTTCTATCCGGCACATCTTGCTCTGCTTTATGGTGTCTCACTTATTGTTTTGAACTGTCTTTAAAAACTCTCAAACAAGTCTCTGAAAACGGAAACAAATTGACCCTAAGACTGCTTGTGAATTTCCGGAAGACCTGAGAGATGCGAGGATAGGCAACGAGAGCTGCAGAGAGATGCTTCTCAGTTCTCTGGCGGATCGCACGTATCTGTATGAGGATCACTTCCACACACTCATTAATAACAGTGATAAACACGGCAGATCCTCAAAACATGAGGCTGTGGAGGTCGAACGATGCTTCGAAAGCATGAATGGCAGCGAGAAAATGAGTTCGGAAGCGCCCTCTGGATGATCCAGCATAGAATAGAAAGCGATCGGCTCCGACTGGTCGCTTTTTTGTTGCCGCGCCACGGGTTCGAACCCGAACTTCTCTATATATAAGAACGCTTGGCGAACAAAACCTGCCTTTTACCGACGGGAAACAAATAGCTGATGCTTTTGGAGTAAAGTGGCGCTCCAGAGATGACCGATGCCTTAACACCTATAAACCAGCTGGTCATCGCCAATATCAGAAGCCAATGCTTCAGTTTTAACCTCAGTGATGCGACTGAGGGACCTATTCATTTGTGAACAAAATATGGAGTGCGCGATTCCCGCCAACGGCGCCCCTCCGGTCTGGCAATATATCTCCTTGCCGCGCGGCCCGGTCGGACCGGACCAGCCGCCAGGCGTGCACCTTGAGAACCGGATACTGCGAGGATGGACACATTCAGTGTCGCATCC